>NZ_SJUY01000007.1:0-202042 GCF_004337175.1 Exiguobacterium sp. SH1S21
TTATCTCTTTCGACGTAAACAGCTTCTTCGACATCTCAAATCCACTCCCGATATGATTTAGTTCAGTGTACACAAAAACCCTGAGCAATAGACTTTTTTTAGTGTCTATTACTCAGGGTACAGTTTACACGCGCCGATCGATTTTTTTATTTGACTTCGACTGTCTCCATGACGTGTTCATGAATGTCGTGTCCTTTCGTCACATGGACTTGGACGTTGTACGTACCGGTCTCCGGGAACGTATGCTCACCCTCATAGCTTCCGTTTTCCGTTTCCTCAAGCTTCACCCAATCGTGCTTATCCGCACCGTCTTTGAATACTTCAAGTTGAACGTCCGCACCTGTCAGTACCTCATGGTCAATTTCAACGTTGACTGTGAACGGGCTCGCTTCATTCGCCGTCACTTGCTTTGGATCGAGCGTGATATCGGCCCCGGCGTGTTGGTGATGGTCTGTTTCAGCCTCGGCTTCGGCTTCTGTTTTTGGATGACCGACCGTCACCTTCGCTGTCGGCATCGTATGCATCGCCCGCGCCGTCACGTGGACTTGGACCGTATAGACCGCTTCATCCGCAAACGTTGCTTCTGTCTCATAGACCCCGTCTTCTGTGAGCGAAGCTTTCATCATCTCACTCTCTTCTTTGGCGCCGTTCTTCCACACTTCGAACTTGATCTCGTCCGCATCATCGACCCCTGTACCGTCTTGCGTGACGCGAACCGATAACGTGACCGCTTCATCTATTTCCGCTGTCGCCGGTACGTTCAATTCTGCTTCGACAGGTTCCATCGACTGCACCGTCTCCGTCGCATTGTCCGCCTCTTCTGTCCCGCATGCCCCAAGGACGAACAAACCGATTATTCCTGTTGCCATCCCGATTCGTTTCACTGTTTGTTTCATTATGAATCCCCCCTAGTTAATCGCTTACACGTTTCACACATTGTTCATGATATCATCCTTTTCCAGGAATTGTGTGAGGATTTTGTGATATTTACCACGTCACCTGCTCATAAATTGAACACAAAATTTGAGAGTCATTATCCAAAAATTCCTTTGCCTATTTTTAGGATTATCACGTGTTCATCACCAAAACGGGGTATATAAAATATATACACAGCTCAATATATGGAAAGCCTTGACACCAAGATACATACACCAAGAATGGAGGCGAAAGGAAAAATGAAGAGCAAATTTGTACGGTTATTGATGGCCTTGTTGATCATGCTGGCACCGTTAGTCACCTATCCAAAATCAGCTGATGCCGCTGCTTCGAAGTTCATAACGAGCGTGAACACGACGAGTAAAGTCGTGGCACTTACTTTCGATGACGGAGCGGATGGTGCGAATACGAACAAGATTTTGGACATACTTGCCAAGAACAACGTCAAAGCCACTTTCTTTTTGACTGGAACCGGCGCCAACCACCATCCTCAATACATTAAAAACATCGCAGCTAAAGGTCACCAAGTAGGTAACCACTCGTACAGCCATCCAGACTTCACCAAGTTGACCGCCACTCAAATGAAGACCGAACTCGATCGTACCGAAGCAATCGTTAAATCACTGACCGGTAAAACGACAAAACCGATTTTCCGGGCTCCGTTTGGCGCCGTGAACAGCGCCGTCTTGAGCGGTGTCGGTGCTGCCGGCTACGGATATACGATCCAATGGAACATCGACACGATTGACTGGAAAGGACTCACTGCTAGCCAAATCAATACGAAAGTTCAAACGAACATCAAACCAGGATCGATCGTCCTCATGCACACCGGTGCTGGTGCGCCAGGCACACCGCTCGCCTTGCCGACGATGATTTCGCAACTGAAAGCAAAAGGCTACAAATTCGTCACCATTTCCCAGCTCCTTGCTTACCAATCGACCGCTAAAACGTATACTGTCAAATCAGGCGACACGCTCTATAGCATCGCCCGGACTTACGGCGTCACCGTGGCCGCGCTCGCTGCCGCTAACAAGATTACGAACTACAACTTGATTTACGTCGGGCAAAACTTAATCATCCCAGGTACGACTGCACCAACGACCGTAAAGTATACCGTCAAGCCGGGCGACACGCTCTATAAGATTGCAACGACGTATAATACAACCGTCGCCAAGATTGCTGCCGCCAACAACATCACGAACATTAACTTGATTAGCGTCGGGCAAGTGCTCACGATTCCAAAATAACCGTCTTCAATTTGAAACTTTATTTCGAAAGAATCGACTTACAAAAACAGCCGCATAAAAAAGATGTCCATCGGCCTCGATGGACATCTTTTTTATGCACCGAGACACTCATCGACCATGGCGACCGCAACATGCGGGTCGTTGACACCGTGGACGAGGACCCGACCATCTTTGAATAAGAGCATCCGGTGACCTCGCCACCGCCATTCTAACGTGAATGGCGTCTTTTTCATTGTGATGTCAGCGCGCTCAAGTTGGTTCGCGATTGGCTCAAGTCCTTCGATGGACCGACGAACTTGAACAACGTCACGTCCGCATAGAAGAGCCGTCTGTTGCCGGTTCGAGACGAGACTCGGATACTCGTTCTGTTGGCACGACGGACACGCCGCGTCGACAAGCCGTTCGACATCGAGTCGTTGCGACTGATTTTCCCATAAGTCCTCAATCAAAAGTCGACGTTCCAATTTCTCATGTCGCCTCGTCAAATATTTCAACGCCTCGACAGCTTGCCGGCTCGCGACGTGTTGAACGATCGGCGCCACGACTCCTACTGTCGCACACGTCTGTCCTGCGAGCGGCAAGTGGCGCATGAGACAGCGGAGACAAGGTGCCTCACCCGGCAATACGGTATAGTTCATGCCATACGCCCCGACGCAAGAAGCGAACAAGAACGGAATGCCTCGCTCGAGCGCGAAATCGTTCAACAACAGACGTGTCTCGACGTTGTCCGTCGCGTCCAAGACGAGGTCGACGTGAGGCAAGGGACGAAGCCAGTCCCACGAGACGTCGGCGATGTGCGCGTCGATTTCAACGTCTCCATTGATTGCTCGCAACCGCTCAAGCGCAGCGATTGCTTTTGGCGTCTCCGCTGTCGCGTCTCGTTCCGTATACAACGTTTGCCGTTGCAGGTTCGTCACTTCCACATAATCCCGGTCGACGATGACGAGTGAGACACCGGCCCGAACGAGCTGATCGGTCACAGCCGCACCGAGCGCGCCGAGACCGACGACAAGTATGCGCTTTGTCATCAGTTCCGCTTGCCCGTCCGCCCCGATTCCATGAAAACGAGCTTGCCGTGCATAACGTTCAGACGGGTGTGTCATCGGATATAGTCTCCTGACTTCCCGCCGTGCTTCTCGAGCAAGTAGGTCGGTCCAATGACGATGCCTTTATCGACGGCTTTCGTCATATCGTAAACGGTCAACGCCGCAATCGTCGCGGCCGTCAATGCTTCCATCTCGACACCGGTATCACCTTTTGTTTTGACGAATGATTCGATGATGAGATCGGTGCCGTCCCATTCAAACGTCAAATCAATTTTCTTCAAGGCGAGCGGATGACACATCGGGATGATCCGGCTCGTCTCTTTGGCGGCCATGATTCCGGCTACTTGCGCCACAGCGAGGACGTCACCTTTCTCAAGCCCGCCGTTTGTGATGAGCTGTTTGAGCGAACTGCTCAATTCGACCGATGTCCGGGCGCGAGCAGTTCGCGTCGTTTCTTCTTTTCCTGATACGTCGACCATCCACGCTCGTCCCTGTCCATTCATATGCGTCAATTCCATCGTGTCACCCTCCACTCACCATCGGGATCACAGCGACCGTGTCGCCGGCCTCGACCACATACTCGTCAGTCTCATAGCGTTCGTTGACCGCGAACATGAGATGCTCTGCACCCGACACGCCCCTGTCCGACAATCCTTTGCGCAGGGCAGCGATTGTTTGCGGAGCGGGAACTGCATAAGATCGAACTGACAATTCTTCTGCCACGTGGGCAAAACATAATACTGTAATCATTTAAGCGTCACTCCTTCCGGGCGTCCGGGCTGCTGTTCTTTTTGATCTCCGATCCATTTCGTGCCATCCGTCCAGTGCTCCCGTTTCCAAATCGGGACAATTTCCTTGATTCGTTCGATTGCGTACCGATTCGCCTCGTAAGCGTCGGCGCGGTGGGCCGAGCTTGTCGCAATCACGACCGCTTCTTCCAAAATATCGAGCCGGCCAATTCGGTGATGAATCGCAGTTAAAGCGCCAGGCCAACGCTCATCGACTTCTTTCGCGATTTGTTCGAGCATTTTCTCGGCCATCGGCACGTAGGATTCGTACTCGAGCAGTTCGGTCTGTTTCGTTCCGGTCATCTCCCTTACCGTTCCGATAAACAAGACGACCGCCCCGACATTTCGGTGCAGGACCGCTTCGTAGAGTGCCATCGGCTCGAGGGGACGTTCATTCACTTGATACCAGTTCATATGCCATCCACCCTTCCACCGAATTCATCAAGCGATTCCGGTCTTTCACGGAATCACCGATTGCAATCACATTCGTCAAGTTGACCGGTTGTTCAAAACCTTCTCGAACGAGTACCACTTTCGGATAGTTTTTCTGCTTGTAGCCTTCAATGAGCAGCACATCGACGTGCGCTTCATACCAATTCACGAGTAATTCAAACGTGTCGACGGCTTTCCACTCGATGAACGTCCCGTTCTCACTGATCACACTCGATAACACGGCTCCGGCTAGGGCGTGGCGATGCGAGTCAGTCATTGGCAGGTCGAGCGCCCCTCCATGTCCGTGGTGTTTGATCACCCCGACACGGAGCCCCGTCGCCGACAACCGTTCTGTCAGCTCGGAAACGAACGATGTCTTTCCGCTATTTTGATAGCCGACCACTTGCAAGATCGTCAAAGTTGATCGATGATTCGACATCGTACCATGTCCCCTTTCTGAAATCCCCTCGTCCCACCCGGTAGATGGATCAACGCGTTACATGACGCGAGCGAGGAGACGATACCCGACTTATCTTTTCCGCTCGGATGAACGACCGCGCGTCCGGTCGAATCAATCGTCACATGGGCACGTACGAACCGGTCGAACGGATTCGGTTTCGAAAAATCAACACCGAGTTCCGCCTGTACGACCGTACGCTCGGCTTGTCCATAGAGCGTCTTCATATATGTCCCGACAAACAATTCCGTACCGACAAAACAAGCGGACGGATTCCCGGATAGCCCGAACAACAATCGGCCTTCGACGTTCGCGACCGTCGTGACTGACCCCGGGCGCATCCCAACTTTGTTGAACAATACAGACGCCCCGAGTGCTTCGTAAACGTCCGGTAAGTAGTCAAAATCTCCGACTGACACTCCACCCGTCGTGACGATGGCGTCACTCGTGTGTAGCGCTTCTTCGATCGCATGTTTCGTCGCGGGAAACGTATCGGGAAGAATCCCCCCATATACCGCTCTCCCGCCGAGCGCCTCGATCTGAGCAAGAATCATATAGGCGTTGGAATTGTAAATTTGACCCTCAGCTTTTCTCTCCCCTGGTTCGGCGAGTTCATCCCCTGTCGCGAACACGGTAATCCACGGTTTTATGAACACCTCGACCCGCTCGTAGCCGAACGTCGCGAGCAAGGCAATGATGCCGGGGTTGATACGGGTGCCACGATTCACGATATGAGCACCGGTCGCCACGTCTTCCCCACGATAGGAGATGTTTTTATCTCGGACAGGACGTTTGAACGTTACTCGTTGTTCATCCGCCTGAACGATTTCGAGCATGACGACCGCGTCTGCCCCGTCTGGGATTTTAGCACCCGTCATGATGCGGATGGCGTGACCGTCTAACAGCGGTGGACCGACGTGCCCCGCTCCTTGAACGTATTGAACGGACAAGGTCACCGGCTCATCGCGGCTCGCTGACATCAAGTCGACAGCTCGGACCGCAAAACCATCATACGGCGATTTATCAAAGGCTGGGACGTCATGCGTCGCGATGAGGTCCGTCGCGAGAATACGTCCATTCGCCTCATGCAATAGGACTGTCTCTATTGCGGGCTCACCCGTCGCTTCTCGGACGCGTGATACCGCTTCATCGATTGCGAGCGGTTTGCGAAACAACGTCGATCCCTTCTCCATCAGTCCACTTCCTTCCGTAGCACCGCCGTATAATCGCTCGGTGTGTTCACATTTTTAAACCAATCCCGTTCATCAAACGTGACGATCGTCGCGGCTGCCACATGAGGCATGACCGCCCGCTCGCCTCGTCTTAACGCGTCTTCAAATCGTGGTAACATCGACCGTGGATACAAGGCGATGAGCGGATGCAGTCTGTCGTCCGCAACAGCGACAACCGGGCGACCATCTCGTTCTAAGGCGAGCCGCTCATATACTTCTGAAGGAAGAAGTGGCGTGTCACACGCACAGACGGCATACCAGTCGTCAGGCTTTTGACGCATCACGGTGACGATGCCGGCGAGCGGTCCCATGCCTCGCCATTCGAAAGTATCTTCAAGCTGATAATCGTCGGTCACCATGCCAGCTGGTACGACGCTCCATTGTGCTGTCGTCGTCGAGACGAGCGTCTGCCTGGCTCGTTCTTCAAACGAGGCGCCTTGATAACGGGCCTGCCATTTCGGAGATCCGAACCGGCGCGACCGGCCCCCTGCCAAGACGATTCCAATCATCGCGTCGCTTCCCAGACGATGTGCGAAAGTTCAGGTAAAATCAATCGTGTCATCGCCAAATCGACGGCTCCGCGTGAACCTGGCATCGAGAAAATGATGGTATTTCCAATGCGTCCAGCCAAGGCCCGTGACAACATCGCAGCCGGACCGATGTCTTCCGTGAAGCTGACATGACGGAACAACTCACCAAAGCCGACCATTTCGCGGTCGAGCAGCGGCCGGATCGTTTCAATCGTGACGTCACGTTTTGTAATGCCCGTACCGCCGGTCGTCAAGATGACGTCCATGTTTTCGTCGACCATTCGTTTGACGGCCGCTTCGATTTCTGTCGCATCGTCCTTTGTGATCTCACGATATGTGACCGTGTGCGCGTTCTCTTTTAATAACGTGCAAATATGTTCGCCAGACACGTCCGTATCGAGCGTGCGTGTATCTGAAATCGTTAAAATGGCTGCCTTTACGCTCTTCATGTTTTGATGTGCGTGATTGTGTGCTTGCATGTCTCTATCCTCCGATATAACTCATTTCAATACGATTGCGTGTCCGATTCCCTGTCCGTGTTCGCTCTTCTGAATAACGGTCGTCGCGTACTTCCCACACCATCTTCAGTGTCATGGCGATGAGATCATCGCTCGCCCCGCTGCGGAGCAGTTCACGAATATCAGTCCCGTCTTCAGCGAAAAGACACGTATACCATTTACCGTCACTCGACAGGCGGCCTCGCGTACACGTCCCGCAGAACGGTTGACTGACCGATGAGATGAAACCGACTTGCGCCCCATCGGTGTAACGGTAACGTTGTGCGACTTCTCCTAGTGATTCAGGTGCAAGTGGTTCGAGTAATCCATTTCGTTGTTTCAACACCTCGAGAATCGATTTAGAAGAAACGACATGCTCGACGTTCCACTCGTTCGCCGTGCCGACGTCCATGAATTCGATGTATCGGAGTGTGATGTTTCGCTCTTTGAAATAAGCGGCCATCGGCGCGACTTCGTGATCGTTCCATCCTTTTCGGACGACCATATTCACTTTCACTTCAAGACCTTGCCGTTTCGCCTCATCAATGCCACGGAGGACTGCCTCCGGTGACGTGCCCCGACCGTTCATCATCCCGAACGTCTCGGGCGACAAGGCATCAAGACTGACGTTAACCCGGTCGAGCCCGGCTTGTTTCAATACTTTAGCCATTCGCTCCAAGTAGACGCCGTTCGTCGTCAAACCGATCGTCTCGATTGTCGTGACGGTGCGGAGGCGGCGAATCAACTCATCAAGATTTGGCCTGAGCAGCGGTTCGCCCCCAGTCAAACGAATTTTTCTCACACCATGTGGCGCAACGATGCGAACGAACCGCTCGATTTCGTCAAACGACAACAGCTCATCTCGTTTTAAGAATTGATGGTGGCGGAACGCCTCTTCCGGCATACAATAGCGGCAACGAAAGTTACATTTATCAATGACCGAGATGCGTAAATCTTCTAACGGTCGTCTCCGTCGATCAGTCCATGGTGTCATCAGGATTCATCCTCTCTGTCAATCAACGACAGAAGGGACTATCAAAGTCCCTTCCTCGGTTGTCAGCGAATCGGTTTTTCAGCCCCGCTTCGCAAGTAGTAGTAAATCGTGGTCGCGATCGAAATCGCATAAAGTCCGAGCATGACGAACAGCGCACCGTTGAATGAGCCGACGAGTTCAAGCGACCAACCGAACATCTTCGGAATGAAGAACGCTCCATATGCCGCGAACGCTGCCGAGAACCCGACAACGGCTGGTGTTTTCGTCGCCACGAACACGTGTGGGATCATCGCGAACGTCGCACCTGAGTTGAGGCCTGTCGCAATGAACAAGACGACGAACGACAAGAAGAACATCGTCAAGTTGTTGTTCGTGATGGCCATGATGACCGATATCGTCCCGAGCGCCATGATACCGAACACGACGAGCGTCACCTTGGCCGCTCCGACCTTATCGCTAATCCAGCCTCCAAACGGGCGCGAAGATGCGCCGAGGAACGCTCCTAGAAACGCAAGCGCCATCAAATCCGATTCAGGGAATTTCAACTTTAAAATCATCGGGAATGCTGCCGCATAGCCGATGAACGAGCCGAATGCAGCGGTATAGAGCAACGTTTGAATCCAGAAATGCTTTTCTTTGAATACACTCGCCTGATCACGGAGCGACTGGCGTGCGGTCGGTAAATTATCCATAAACCAATACGCACAGAGAGCCAACACAATCGTCGGGACGACCCAGAGGAGCGCGGCGTTTTGTAGCCAAATCTGTTGACCGGTCTCCGTCACAAGCGCGTTCCCGCCGATGAACCCGAAAATACTTGTCGTAATGACGAGCGGAGTGATCAATTGAACGAGCGAGACACCCAAGTTTCCGATACCTCCGTTAATGCCAAGCGCCGTTCCTTTTTTCGCTTTCGGATAAAACGCACCGATGTTAGCGTTTGAAGAAGAGAAATTCCCACCCCCGAGGCCACAGAGGGCGGCTAAAATCATGAATACCCAATAAGGTGTGTTCACGTTCTGGACAGCGTAAGCGATGCCGAGAAGCGGCAACAATAGCACCGACGTCGAGAAGATCGTCCAGTTCCTTCCGCCGAATATACTGTTCGCAAACGTATAGAAAAAGCGCAACGTCGCCCCGACGAGTCCAGGTAGTGCGGCCAGTGTGAACAACTGACCTTGTGTAAAGCTAAACCCGATTGAATTCAATTGAACGGCCGCGACCGACCACATCTGCCAGACGATAAACGCGAGTGTCAATGCCGGAACGGAGACGAGCAAGTTCCGATTGGCCACTTGTTTTCCCGTCCCTTCCCAAAACCCTGCATCCTCTGGCGTCCACTCGGCGAGCGCGTGTGATCCTTTGTCTAATTGTTGCATTGTCTATTCCTCCTCTTAACGGTTCAATTCGTACCCTAATCCCATCCTATCGACCCCCCTATAAAAAAAGTGTGCCTTCTTTCACACTTATTTCGCATTTTGATAGTTTTAATTGCCCTGTCATCAATCTGTGACAATATCTTCTTCTTTTTATTTCTGTGACATTGAACACAGAAAATCCCTCCCCAATTCCTTACGATAAGGAATAGAGGAGGGATGAAGATGTCACATTTGATTCAAATTCAATGCACACCAGAGGTTCGACTGGCACTGCAACCATATTTCTATAGTCAAGACGGTGCCCACGTGTTTCGTGTCTTCGGCACGTCGATTGCCGAAGCTACGTTTACAGAGGACGGGATCGAGCTGACGTTTCCACTCGAAAGCCCGATGGAAGAGCTAGAGGCGCTTCACAACTTGCTCGTTCGAATCGATACCCACCACGACGTAACGATTGAGGATTCAAAAGCTGTCATTGGCTATTTAAGAGACGGGACGACGGTAACCGTCTACCGCCAGTTCAAACGCTGGCTAGACTTTTTAGCAGCCGCCCGTGTCCGTTCGATGGAAGGCGTCGTCGTTGAGGTCCGCGCAAACGGCGTCAAACTTGCCGAAGGTGTACTCCGGTCTTACGAACTGGTTGAAGACGGTGCGTTTTATGTATCGGCCTGCACAATCGAGGCCGACGGATTAGAACATTTCGAAGGCGAGCTAGCGCTTGCCGCCGTCATGTGATCAATCGATGACACAGACCGAGACGGGACAGTCTTCACAATGGTTGAGTAGCTTTAACCGTGCTAGGTCATGGATGATGATTTGACGAGACGGCAACGAGATGACGCCGTCTTGCGCGAGCTCGTTCAACATACGGTTCACGCGTTCACGCGACGTACCGCAATAGTTGGCGAGCTCTTGGTTTTTGAGTTTCAAATCGATGAGAATTCCATCTTCCACTTCAACCCCATAACTGTTCGCCATCCGAATGAGCGTCGAGTAGAGCGCTCCCTTTTTCCCGTTCAATACTAAGTCTCGGAATTTTGTATGTTGTTTCCGCATATGTTCATTGATCATAATCATGAACTCGCGAACAAACTCAGGATTTGACGATAAAATCATCGTTTCAATCCGGTCAATTTTGACGGCATAAATCTCGCTATCCTCTAACGCTTTCGCGTTGAATAAATATCTTGGTTCGATCGCGAATAGCGTCAATTCTCCGCAACAAGCCTCCGCACTCAAACAACGTAACGTCAACTCTTTCCCGTTCTCGGTCAATTTCGAGATTTGGATCAGCCCGCTTTTTACAATATAAAATTCAGACGCATCCTCCTGCTCCCGAAACAAGAAACCATTTTTTGGAACATGGATGATCCGATGGGCCAATTTTTTCGTTTCATCGAGCACCATCGTTTTACTAGAGTGAGTCATTTCCACCGACCTTCCTAAAAAAAAACTGTGCAATTTAGAAGCTTGACTTCATTTTAAACACAAATACCTTTGAAACGCAATCAACATTTGGAAGCGCTTCAAAGGGCAGGTTATTATTTATTACTATATTCAATTTTCTTCCAATATCGATATAACAATATAATCAAGCCGACATTTATAATGGCGATGCTCATGAATAGACGCATCGAGGCGTGGTCATACACCATATAGCTTTCGATTGTATATTGAAATAGAACCATATTCGTTGCCAATAAAATGACAAGACCGATTAAACTCCATACTTTAGGCCCCATGATGAATCTCTCTTCCGACCGCAAAGATCTTCCCGTTCTCGATCTCAAGCAAGATTTTAGGAAGTTCTCGCTGAGGGGGCCCTGACTGCGGTTGACCGTCGACGCTAAAATAACCGCGGTGGCATGGACATAAGAGTACGTCTTCTTCTTCCACATAGAACACCGGACACTGTAAATGCGTACATTTATTATTATAGGCGACAAATTCGCCGGTCTTCAAATGGACGAGAAGTGACGGTTCCGTGCCTGGATATTCGAATTCAAGCGATTTTCCCTGTTCGAGCGCCTCGACCGTCGTGATGAACTGACGGTCGGTTCTCGGCTCGCTGCGGACGAAAGTTGCGATATTGAACGGGATTGTCGCGAGACCGAGCGCGATGCCGGCACCGAACGTCGACTTGATGAACGCGCGGCGATTCAATTTCACATCGTCAGCTCGGCTCAAGTTATCAACGAGTCCGGATAATCGTTCCCGGTCTTTTGGTTCTTTTGACATAAGTCATCTTCCTTTCTTCCTCAGTCGGAATAGACGCCAAAGAATTCAGGGACGTAATTCCACTTATCGTCTTGGGATGGTTTTTTCCCTTCAATCATGTTCATTTGCACGCGCTGGCGGCGCAATTGCATCATCTCGTCATGATCGATGAAGCGAATCGCATCCGACGGACAAACAGACGCACACATCGGCGCGATATCATGTTTTGAGCGGTCATAGCACATGTCACACTTGTACATCTTGTTCTTCTCAAAATCGAACTTCGGAATCCCGAACGGGCAGGCGAACGTACAGTTGCGGCAGCCGATACATTTTTCTTCCGAAGCGGACAACACGACGCCTTCTGGCGTGATTTGAATCGCATTGGCCGGGCAGACCTGGGCACAGGCCGGATTTTTACATTGCATGCAGATCATCGGGAACGTCTGACGGCTCTCCGAGAAATCGATGTAGTCAACGTAGTTCCGCTCGAGCCCATCGTGGTCCCCGCATTCCCGACAAGCAGCTTGACAGGCCCGACAGCCGATACAGCGTTCAAATTCTAAATACATGACCTTATTCATTTTGTAGGAACCTCCTCATCCATGATGTGACAGCTCGTCGCAATCGCATGGTCCGCCATGAACGGCACGCTCGAACCGAGTGGAACCGTCAACGGGTTAACGTGCAGCGGGGTGTTAGCCGGCAATTTTTTCATTTTAACCGCACATACTTTGAATTCGGGCATGCGCGACATCGGGTCAAGGCACGGATTCGTCAATTGGTTGATCGCGAGCTCTTTGCCCCAGTGGTAAGGGACGAAGACCGTGTCTTTTCGAATCGCTTTTGTTAAACGTGCTTCGACGATCATGGAGCCGCGGCGTGTCTTCAATTCGACTTTGTCGCCCGTTTGAAGACCATAGCTTGATGCGAGCTCAGGATGAATCTCAACGAACGGCAGTTTTGACATCGTGCTCAAGAAATCGATGCGTCGTGTCTGGTTCCCCGTAAGGTAGTGGAAGACGACCCGACCTGTCGTGAGCGTGACCGGATATTCTTCATTCGCGTATTCTCCCGCCGGACGATACGTGACGACCGGTAGATTCGCCTTCCCGTTCGCCGTCCCAAAGCGTTCTTTGAACATCGTCGGTGTACCAGGATGATCTTCGGACGGACACGGCCAAAACACACCGTATTCGTTGTCGATCCGATCCCACGTGATACCGGAATAATCAGCCGGTCCGCCTTTCGTGGCGATCCGGAACTCTTCCCAAATCTCAAGCGGCGTTTCGTACGGGAAGTATTGTCCACGGCCCATTCGTTCAGCGATTCGTTTCATGATTTCCCAATCTGGGAGCGACTCTCCGAGCGGCTCACGGACTTTTCGAATCCGAATCACTCGTCCTTCTAAATTCGTTGTCGTCCCTTCATCTTCCGCCCAAGAACAAGCAGGCAACACGACGTCCGCGAACTCACAAGATTCAGACATGAAGAAGTCACTGACGACGAAGAAGTCAAGCTTGTTGAAACTGTCCCAGACGTATGGAAGGTTCGGTGCCGACACGGCCGGGTTCGAGCACATGAGATGCATCGCTCGGATCGTCCCAGCTTGAATTTCATCAAACATCTCGAACGCGGAAACGCCTGGTTTCGGCATTTCGGAAGGATCGATGCCCCAAACCCCGCTCACATATTCGACCGCTTTCGGGTCGGTGAGTTTGCGGTATCCTGGCAACAAGTCGGCTTTTTGTCCGTGCTCGCGCCCACCTTGTCCGTTGCCTTGTCCGGTCATCGTCGCAACGCCAGAGGCGAATTTCCCGATCATGCCACGCAGAAGTGCCATCGATGTGTAGAGCGATACGTTGTCGACCCCTTTTGACTGTTGCTCGACACCACGAGCGAACAACATGACTGATCGTGGGCTCTTCCCATAAATATGACCAGCTTTTTCAATTTTTTCGATCGCGACCCCAGTCACTTCGCTCGTTCGTTCGAGCGACCAGTCCCGGACGGACGCCTTCAACTCTTCGTAGTTATCGCAGCGTTCGTCTACGTAAGCTTGATCGACGTAGTCGTGTTCGACGAGGAAGTTGAGCAACCCCATCGCGAGCGCCGCATCCGTTCCCGGTTTCAAATCGAGGTGGACGTCGGCCACGCGTGCCATCGGAATCTCGCGTGGGTCGGCCACGATGATCTTGGCCCCTTTATCTTTTGCTTTCCAAATATGTTGCGTCGTCGTCGGATGACATTCGGCGATGTTCGAACCGGCGACGAAGAACGTGTCGACGTGCTCAAACTCGGTCCACGGCAGCGTCGCCCCGCGGTCGATCCCGAGCGTCTTCAAAAATCCGCCGGCAGCCGACGACATACAGAAACGTCCGTTATAGTCGATGAACCGTGTCCCGAGCGCTACGCGAGCATACTTTCCGACGAGGTAACACTTTTCGTTCGTCATCGAGACACCACCGAAGACGGAAACCGCATCTTTTCCATGCTCCCGTTGGATCCGTTTGAAGTTCTCTTCAATCACGTCGAGCGCTTCTTCCCATGTCGCTTGTTCGAACTTTCCGTTCCGTTTGATGAGCGGTGTCAAAATGCGGTCTGGGTGCTCGATCGTCTGATAGGCAGTGACCCCTTTCGGACAAAGCTTTCCTTTGTTGACCGGAAAATCATAGCGGGGTTCAACCCCTTTGACGGCCCCAGTCTTCTCATCGACGCGAATGTGCATGCCGCACTGCATCCCGCAGTAGCAACAATGGGTCGTAATCAATTTCTCGCCCGGTTTGATTAAATTTTGTACTTCTGGCGACGTTAAAAAGTCACTCATCGTCTTCCCCTCCATAGAACGTTTCCGCTCTTCGTTTTGAAAATCCACTGACGTGATAGCCGTTGATCGTTTGAAGCGGATAATGCATTCCGTCACTTCCAGACCGCCCTAACGCCGAATCGAGACGGGCCCGACGACGACAGGAATGACAGAGATCTTGGACCGTGTGTGCTTCGTCTACTTTCACGAGTTGGTCCGACCCTTCGAGCAATTGTTTCACTTGTTCGATCTCTTCATGCGTACCCATCGGTTCTCCGCATTTAACGCACAGGTGTCTCATCTTTCGTCTCCTTTGGGCGCCCGAATCCCGGCATCGACATGCCCGTGTTCGTATCGACCGGGTGTGTCGGCAACTGACCGTTCATTAAATTCAACTGCATCTTCACGCGCATCGAACGGCGACACGGTTGGCAATAGTCAGACAGCTGTGTCCCATCTTGCAAGCCGAGCTGGATTGTCTGCGCTTGTAGGATGGCCTGGACGTCCTCGACTTGATTGTCCGTCGCATAGCGTGTGCCACATCCGACACAGACGCGTGTCTCGTCCGCTTCGACTTCCCGATAGTTCATCGGTACACTAGCAGCCATCGGGCGGACCGGTAAGTGAAACAGCTTGCCGAACGGGAAGTAACATAAAAAGATGATGACCGTCAATTGATGGAACAAGGCGAGCTCATGATGGATAAATCCACCGAAGAACACGTACGAAACAGTTAATAACAAACCCGATACAGTGACGATGAGCAACATGAGGAGCGGCAAAATATCAAACTCGAACCGCTGTGTCACTTTTACGTCTTGATCGTTGATGCGGCGATAAAGCGCCATGAGCACCCCGACTAAAAGCATGAGCGCGGTGATGTTCAAGCCGTTATAGACCATCTCGGCGAACAGCCCGTGAGCAGCCATCTTGATCGTCGGAATATTAAAGACGACGATTTGATACGTCTCGATGTCGATCAAATCAAAACGCATCCATTGAAACGTCAAACCGAACGTGATGGCGAACGATCCGAGGCATCCCCAAGCGATTAACATATGCTGGGTCCAGCGGTACCATCCACGCTCCCAAATAAATTTCTGCAAGACGATGTTGTTGACCGTCGTCGCTGCGATCGCTTTACTGGCACGCTTCTTTTCTGATTTCATCTGTTTGAGACTTCGCTTCAACACTTGCGAGGTGGCCGGCCGGGCAAAGAATAGCGTCAACCGGACGACCATCCCAATCATACAGATGACGGCGGCAATGTAATAACCAAACAACGCCATATCCACATGCTCAAATCCTGACGAGGCAACCCACGTCGAGAGCACCAAGACGGTAAATCCTACGAACGACCACTTCGCGGCGGTCGAATAAAAATGACGATCAGTCATATGTGTTCCCCCTTCTCTTTCCGAACGACTTCATAGTTTCATCATAAAGATGACATCTAGACTTAACTGTTACTTTTTTCACAGATAAGCGATTCGAGACGTGACAGAATAATGAACGAAGGAGGCGCACGCTATGAAATCTTCTATTAAAATATTTTTGTTTCTGACCATCACGGCCATGCTCGTCGTCTTTTCCATCGGTTTCGTCTTCGCCAACCGGGCGACGACCGAACCGGACGTCGAAGGCTATGTGATCGAAGTGAATGAATCTGACCGCACCGCCCTCATCATCAGCGGCATCAGTGCGGAAGAGGCAAAACTGACCGCTGATGCGTTGTTCGCACGAGCCGAACCTGAAAACGTGAGCTGGTTCAAATTTCAAGTGAAGGCAACGTTCGAACAGATCGAGGTCGGCGATCACGTTCACCTTTGGAAAAAGACCGGTCCGAGCATTCTCAACACTCCGAACCGATCTTATGTGAAAAAAGTCGACGTGCTCGACTAATATTGACGCTTTCCGTAACGTTCGCTCAGCCACAAGACTAAAAACGCCAGGCCGACCAACCATCCGCTCCAAATGAGCGCTTGGGTCATGTCCCCGTTTAACGTGGCCATATAAATTGCCGTGGCGAGCGTCATCGTCTCGCCCGGAATATTCCCAGCAATCATCATCGTGATACCAAATTCCCCGATCGAACGGGCAAATCCGAGGACGAATCCGCTCGTCAAAGCAGGTAAGAGGAGCGGAATCGTGACATACGCGAATAGTTGACGTTCCGTTCCACCGAGCACGCGACCGGCCTCGTACCATTCCGCATCCAACTGTTTTAACCCGAGCCGAATCGTCTGGTAGACGAGCGGGAAAGCCGCCAAGGCGGAGGCGATGATGTTCGCTTGTTTCGTGAACAAGATGGTAACCGGCAACAGTCCACCGATCCCGTTGTTGCCAAGAACGATCAACGCGTATAAACCAATCACGGTCGGCGGCAAGATGAGCGGCAATAAAAATAGCGTCTCGAGCAACCATTTCCCTTTAAACTGGCGATGGTGCATGAGATAGGCGGCCCCGAACGCGAGGACGAAGGCAAGCATCGTCGCGATAAACCCGACTTCGAAAGTAAGTTGCAGTGGGGACTGCGTCATTTAGAAAACCCCTTTGCCAAAAAAATCGCTTGAATATCGTCATCGAATAAACGCTCATATACGTCACGCACATATGGACCATGCGTCAAACGGACAGCCGGATAGGAGATGATGCCGGTCGCTTCAAGCGAGACGGCTTGAATCGCTGCGACACCTTCCGTCAACTCTGTTTTATACACGAATCCCCCATTCGCATCCCCTTGCTCGACGAGCGTAAGCACTTGTCTCACGTTTTGGACAAAGATAATCCGAGATTTCACCTGTCCCCATACTTCCGCTTCATCCAACGCCATTTTCGCATAACGGCCTGCCGGGACGTTCACCGGGTCTCCAATGACGATTCGGGCGCACAACTCCAATTCCCGCCACTCACCCGTGCAACTTTTTCCCTTTGGAGTCACAAACCACAACTCGTTTTTCAAGAACGCATCCCGGTCTAACACGGGCACCTGCAACTTGTCGACATCCTCCTCACTAGCGGCTAAAAAGATGTCAGCCGGAGACCCGTGATTGATTTGGGATCTCAAGGCGCCACTCCCGTTCGTGACGACGCGGATGTCGACGTCGCCGAGTTCGGCCTCAAGTTGTCGTTCCACTTGCTCTAGAACTGGTCCTAAACTCGCCGCCGCTAAAATCGTCACGGTCTCGTCATGGGCGCCAGAAGGACTTGACCAGATTTGACTCAATAGCAGGACGACCGCTACCCCGACGATGACTCCACTCACCCGCTTCATAATTGATCACTCCTTTGCTTCTCCTTTATCGTAGCGATTGACTCGCGTTCCTTCTGTATCAAATGTCACAAAAATACACCTCCACGTGATGGAGGTGTAAATTGTATCTGTCAGACAAGCGTACGTGCACGCGGGAACAAAATATTGTTCTCAAGGTGAATGTGTTCGAACGTATCTGATTCGAGTGCCTCTAGACGTTGGTAGACGAGTCGATACGTCCCACACGCACCTTCAGGCGGCGTATAGTCGTTCGTAATGTGACGAAGTTCTTTCAAAATGTCACCGGCCGCTGCATGTTCCGACTCGAGCGCTTCTAAAATGGTCATAATCTCACGTTCCGTCTCAGCCGTCGGTGCCGACTCATGTCGAAGCAACATCGGGAAGTCTTCCATCTCTTCTTTGACGATATGCTGTTCAAGCTCCATTTTCAATTGATTGAACAACTGATGGATGCGCCCAAGGTGTGGATGGTTTTGTCCATGCACGCGGAATACTTTCGTCACATACGGTGTGAGCTGTGGCAATTCATCCGTCAAAAATTGGTGATGCTTATAAATAATATGCTCAATCAATTCCGAAGACGAAGCTGCATCCCAATCGATGCTCGTTTCGTTCATCTCCTGTTTGCGTCGATAGAGCGCGTTGACTTCTTCTAAAATATCTTCCGTCGATCGTTTCGACTTGTCCGTCGCTTCAGCGAGCGGTCGATTGCCGCCGCAACAAAAATCGATTCGATTCCGTTTAAAAATGTCTGCTGCTTGCGGGCATTGCTTGACGATTTCAGATACGTGCGTGTCGCTCGTGAATGTTTGTGTCATCTGTCATAACCTCCATGTTCGTTTTGACATGTTCAGCGTAGCAAGCGTTCAACTTTAAAAATGTGAAATACGTCACATTTAAGCAACTAAAATCGCCTCGTTCCATATTTAGACACACAAAAAAAAGCCCCTTTTTCAAGGGGCGTTCATCAATGTGATGGCGTTTCAAACTGTTCCGCCTCGGTCGATCCAGCGAGCGCGGTCGTCGACGACTGTCCGCTCGAGATGACGAGTGAGACTTCATCGAAGTAGCCGGTGCCGACTTCACGCTGATGGCGCGTCGCCGTGTAGCCGTGTTGTTCGGCCGCAAATTCGGCTTGTTGTAACTCAGAATATGCTGCCATCCCACGATCTTTATAGCCGCGGGCGAGCTCGAACATGCCGAAGTTGAGCGAATGGAACCCGGCGAGTGTGACGAATTGGAACTTGTAGCCCATCGCCCCGATCTCTTGTTGGAACGTCGCGATCTCGTCGTCAGATAACTTCTTCTTCCAGTTGAACGAAGGCGAACAGTTGTAGGCGAGCAATTTTCCAGGATACTTCGCATGGATTGCGTCCGCGAACTGGCGTGCTTCTTGCAAGTCCGGTTCCGACGTCTCGCACCAGACGAGATCGGCGTAAGGAGCATAGGCGAGACCTCGGGCGATCGCCTGCTCGATGCCGGCCTCGGTCCGGTAGAAGCCTTCCGGCGTCCGGTCGCCGACGATGAACGGATGGTCAATCGGGTCGATGTCACTTGTGATCAAGTTGGCCGCATGCGCGTCCGTCCGGGCGACGATGATCGTCGATACGCCCATGACGTCTGCTGCTAGGCGCGCCGCGATCAAGTTTTTCACAGCCGTCTGCGTCGGGAGCAATACTTTACCGCCGAGGTGACCACACTTTTTCTCCGAAGACAGCTGGTCCTCTAAGTGGACACCGGCCGCACCTGCCTCGATCATCGCTTTCGTCAGCTCGAAGACGTTGAGCACACCGCCGAACCCAGCTTCCATATCGGCGACGATTGGCGCGAACCAGTGCGTATCCCCTTTCCCTTCCGCCGTTTGAATCTGATCGGCCCGTTGCAGCGCCTGATTGATTCGCTTGACGACGCTCGGTACCGAGTTGGCCGGGTACAGGCTTTGGTCCGGATACATATGCCCTGATAAGTTCGCATCAGCAGCGACTTGCCAGCCGCTTAAGTAGATGGCCTCAAGCCCCGCCTTCACTTGTTGGATCGCCTGATTTCCGGTGAGCGCCCCGAGCGCGTGGACGTAATCGCGTTCGTGGAGCAGGTCCCACAGACGTTCCGACCCTTTCGTCGCGAGCGTATGTTCGATCAAGACCGATCCACGAAGCTTCATGACGTCGTCGACTCCGTACGGACGCTCGACCCCGTCAAACCGTTCCGACTGAAAAACCTTCTCGAGTTGCATGCGTTGTTCATTCATTGTTGTTCCTCCTGTATTATATTAGTTTTTTTTAATTGAATTGTTATATAACAGATGTTGCAAACTTAATCCAAGTAGGCGCAGCATTCTAGTGCCGACTTGAACGTCGAATGTTCCATCCCACAACTGCGGCAGACGTTTTCCTCGTCCCGCTCTTCTGGTTTGCGGAATACGACGACTTCCTCGACCGGTTCTTTCATGATTTGGAGCGAACCGTCCGTCCGGTCGAGCACGAGGCGCATCAAGTCGTTGCCATACACGAATGCGGTATTGGCGAGCGTCGTTGTCGACTCTCCAGAGATGATGCGGCGGACGACCCAACGTTCGATTAACTGTTCGCTTTCGATTTTTTTCGTTGTCATGATGATGCTCCTCCTTTTAAGTTCAATTCAAGTGTCGACTGTGTCAAAAACTGACGGCGGCGGCGATGCAAGATCGGTTCCGTGTACCCGCTTGGCGAATCCGTTCCTTGGAACACTAAGTCTTTTGCTGCTTGATACGCGATCGAGTCGGTCACGTCCGGCGTCATTGGCCGGTAGTTCGGGTCGGCCGCGTTCTGCTTGTCGACGACTTCAGCCATCCGGTACATCGTCGCTTCGACTTGCTCACGCGTACAGACACCATGATAGAGCCAGTTGGCCACGTGTTGGCTCGAGATGCGGAGCGTCGCCCGGTCCTCCATCAACCCGATATGGTGGATGTCCGGCACTTTCGAGCAGCCGACACCTTGCTCGACCCAGCGAACGACATAACCGAGCAGCCCTTGCAGGTTGTTCTCGAGTTCCTCCCTCACTTCATCGTCTGTATAGACGCGTGTCGCGAGCGGAATCTCGAGCAGGCGTTTTCGTTCGCTGTCGATATCGAACGACCGTTGCACCAACTCCCGTTGGACACGGAACGCATCCACTTGATGGTAATGGAGCGCGTGGAGCGTCGCGGCCGTCGGCGACGGGACCCAGGCGGTCGTCGCGCCGGACTCAGCATGGGCGACTTTCTCCCGCATCATGTCGCACATCTTATCAGGCATCGCCCACATCCCTTTGCCGATTTGGGCTTGTTGATAGAAGTCGGCCGCAAGTCCAGTCAAGACGTTCAAGCGTTCGTAGGCATCGAGCCAAGCCGACGTCTTCATTTCGCCTTTCTTGCGCATCGGCCCAAACGTGAGCGACGTATGGATCTCGTCACCGGTCCGGTCAAGAAAACCAGTATTGATGAAGACAATCCGCTCCTTCACGCGTTCGATGCAGTTTTTCAAGTTGAGCGACGTCCGTCTCTCCTCGTCCATCACACCGACTTTGAGCGTATGGCGCGGCAAGTCGAGCACGTCTTCGATCGCGTCGAACAAGTCGTTCGTGAACGTGACTTCCTTTGAACCGTGCATTTTCGGTTTGACGATGTAGATCGACCGTTCCCGCGAGTTCCGTTTTGAGTCGAGGTGACGGCTCGCGATCAGTGACGTGAAGATGCCGTCAAGGATTCCTTCCGGTACTTCCCTTCCTTGATTGTCGAGCATCAAATCTGTCGTCATCAAGTGACCGACGTTCCGAATGAACAGTAAGGAACATCCCGGCAGCACGACGTCTCGTCCGTTTCTGCCTGTGTAGCGGCGGTCTTCATTCAGCTGGCGCTTGAGAGGCTTGCCGCCTTTCGTGAACGTCGCTTCGAGCGTGCCGTCCATCAGCCCGAGCCAGTTTTTGTACAGGTGGACCTTGTCCCGAGCGTTGACGGCTGCGACCGAGTCCTCACAGTCGACGATGGCCGATAAGGCAGACTCGAGTTCGATATCGGTGAGCCCTGCCCCATCCGTGCGGCCGATCGGATGGTTCCGGTCAAATTTCAGTTCGGCGTGGAGGCCGTTATGGACGAGCACTAAGCTCGTCGGACTGTCCGGATTCCCGACGTAACCGACAAAACAGTCATTGCTGAACGGGACGTCTTGTCCGTTGATGATGGCGTATGGTTCATCGGCGCGAACCGCGTATCCTTCCGCGTCCCGGTGCGAACCCGTTAGAAGCGGGAACGTGTCGTCGAGGTATTGTTTGGCGTAAGCGATGACCGCTTTACCCCGGACCGGATTGTAGCCGGCCGACTTCGTTTTTCCGTCCGCTTCATCGATGACGTCCGTTCCATACAGCGCGTCATAAAGACTTCCCCAGCGTGCGTTCGCCGCGTTCAGTGCATAGCGTGCGTTGTCGAGCGGGACGACGAGCTGTGGTCCAGCTTGCTGTGTGATCTCCGTATCGACATCCGAGACGTCGATACTAAAATCAGGGACGACCGGTTCGATGTAGCCGATCGATTGGAGGAAGCGCTCGTAGCCGACAAGGTCAAAGTCTTGTTTCTGTTCGCTGTACCACTTCTGTAACAGTCGCTCAAACGACTCCCGTTCGTGAAGCAACGCTTCATTTCGAGGAATGAACTCGTCTAGTATGCGCTCGACTCCTTGCCAAAACTGATGCCCCGTCTCTGCTCCTGGCAATACATGAGCCGAGACGAAGTCGAGGAGCTCCCGATGTACGCGATAAGTACCTACTTGTGTATACTGTTCCAAGCCTTCACATCCTCCCGTATTTGTTGTTATATATCAGTTGACTTTAATATAGACTATTATATAACAGTTTGGCAACAGGTTTTTTAAAACTTTTTATTTGCCGGCAATCGAAAAACACGTTAGGATGAATTACATGACCCATCAATGATTGAGTCATCAATTAGTTAAGGAGGGTTATGGATGCGTGAATCTTGTTCGCCTAGCGACCAAATTCTCTACAACGTCATCACTGTACAAAAAGAACTCAGCCAGCTGTTCGATACCGAAATGGATGGACTGAGCCTGACCCGATACGATATTTTGAGCAACTTGAATCACGTCGGTCCACTTCGCCAACGCGAGCTGCAACAGCGCGTCGATGTCGATCACGCGGCCATCACCCGTCACTTGAAACAACTCGAGACGCAAGGGCTGATCGCTCGTGAACGATGTCTTCAAGACAATCGCGTCATCTACGTCGACTTGACCGAGCTCGGTCGCGACAAAATTGCACATTGGACCGAGCAAAAGAAGTGCTTATCGGACCGACTTTTTGTAAACATGAAGGTAGAGGAGCAACAACATTTGCTCGACCTGTTAAATACGTTACAACACAACATTCAACACGAAAGGAAGACCCTAATATGAACACGACAACACAGAAAGACTTTATGGAGATTGTAAAAGGACGCCGTTCGATTCGCGTCTATGACGAGAGCGTCAAAATCTCGAAAGACGAAATGACACAAATCCTCGAGGAAGCGACGACAGCACCGTCTTCGCTCAACCTTCAGCCATGGCGCTTCGTCGTCATCGACAGCGCCGCCGGAAAAGAGACACTCCTCCCGCTCGCGAGCTTCAATAAGCGTCAAGTCGAGACGTCATCGGCTGTAATCGCCATCTTCGCCGACTACCAAATGGCCGACTACACGGAAGAGATCTTCAATTCGGCTGTCGAGCGCGGCCTGATGCCTCCTGAAGTCCGCGACCGCCAAGTCGACATGATCAAAGGCATCTTCAAAGACGCACCGAACGAAATGATCAAAGACAGCATCTTGCTCGACTCAGGCCTCGTCGCGATGCAGCTCATGCTCGTCGCCCGTGCCCACGGCTACGACACGAACCCGATCGGCGGCTACGATAAGAAGAACATCGCCGAAGCGTTTGGTCTCGAGAAAGAACGCTACCTCCCGGTCATGCTACTCTCGATCGGCAAAGCCGCGGAAGAAGGCTACCCGTCGGTCCGTTTCCCAATCGACCGCATCACAGACTGGAAATAAGCAAAAGCTCAATCGCGTCGAGGCGATTGAGCTTTTTTTTCATCCGATGTATTTGACGACCTCGTTGAAGTCGCGGCGCGTCTTCGGCGCGAAATCACGGGCCCGGTAACCGAACGCGACCATGGCCGAGAGCGACCAGGCCCCGCGTTCCATGACACCTTCTGAAATCAACAGTTCGTCAATCTGTTGTTGGTTGAAGCCCTCGATCGGACATGAGTCGATCCCGATTTGGGCTGCTGCCGTCATCATGTTGCCGAGTGGGATGTACGTCTGGCGCTTGATCCACTCTTGGAACACTCGTTCATCGTCTAACAGACGATAATCTTGTTCTTGGAACTCCTGTACTCGTTTGACGCGGAGCGCATATTCGTCCTCGGTCCGTCCTTGGACGCCCGTGATGATATGGCGCAGATAGTCCGAATCATAGCGCATCTCTTGCGGAGTCCGGGCCAAGATCAAGACGAAATGGCTCGCCGTCAACGCTTGTCCTTGAGCGCCCCACGTGTTGTCTTTGATTTTTCGAAGTAAATCTTCGCGGCGGACGACGACGAACTGCCACGGCTCGAAGCCGAATGAGCTCGGTGACAACCGTCCCGTCTCCAGGATAAATTCAAAGTCGCTTTCATCAATCTTGCGGTCCGCGTCGAACTCTTTCGTCGCTTGACGCCAACGGTACGCTTCTAAAATATCTTTTTTCTTCACTCAAATCCACTCCCCATTACCAAGATGACTCCATCATATCAAATCGATAAATGAGAAACCGTTCATGAAGATTCTTCAGCGGCAATCGGACGTCTTGGACGTAACGGAACGGTGTCTCATCATTCAAAAAGTGTAAATAATCGTCGGACGGATAGTAGAGGATTATATCGGCCGGACGCGGCGAGAGCTCGACCGAGTCGAGGATGTTGGCAACGACTTGGCGGAACACTTGAACCGAGAACGGGTTGAAGAAATAAAATCGGTTCGCCTCAGGTGGGATCATAAACCGTTCGGCATACGCGCACTCGAACTGGACGCTCCCACGCGACCGATGCTTTTTCGTATAGTTGACCCAGTTTTGAAGCGCCTCCTCGTGATAGCTCCCATCCATCTCGACCCCGATGGCGCGGACACGGAACGTGTAGGCGAGATAAAACGGCAACCTCCCTTTTCCGGATCCAAAGTCGATGATCGTGTCCGTCGGCTCGAGCGGATAGGTGTCGCGCAACAAGTCGAGCGCAGCATATGGGGTCGGCTCATAGCGATGGTATTCGACCGAGGTCGGGAAGCCTTGCTGAGGCTTCGCCGTCTCGATTTGTAGCAGTCGCTCATATTGTTGTTCAGTCATGAAAGTGTCCCTTCTTGATTTTTTGGAAGAATGAATCATGCAACGCCTCGGCCAAGTCGATTTCGCGATCAAGGTACGGCTGACGCGACATCCAACCTTCCCCGGCATAAAGTGCCAGTGCGACGAAACCACTGCCGAAGGCGACTGCCGCAAGCGGACGGCCGTCAAGGAATGCATATAGGCAAATCAAAGCGATGATCGTGACGCTAACCCGCGACATCCAATGACTTCGCCGAATCTTTAACTGGTACTGAGTCCACATATGGAGCCAAGCGATTAGGAGAACGGATAAGAAGAATGACAAAATTGAAGCATGTGTCCATCCCCACTCGACGAGTACTGGCCTAAACAACGAAACGACCACACCATATTTAATGATCAGCTTGACGATATGATAATACAGCGAATAGCGCTTCAACGCCTTGATGAGCGTCCGCTCTTTGCGTTGCGTGACATCTGCTCGTTCGAACCAAACGAAGAACGTATCGTTGACGACAAGGAGCAGGAAGAGCACCGCCCAAACGAACGCTGAAACGTCGCCGACCCAATCAAGACCGCCTTGCCAGAACAAAATATACTGATAGCCGAGAAAGAATAAGAGCGCAAACATGATGTACAACCGGAGCCGCCGCGTTTTCAAAAGCTTGGCCGCATGGCCCGTGACGCGTTGCTTTAATAAATACCGTGCTGTCATCGCACGGCCACATGTTCAACCATTTCAAACAACGTCCCGCTTACCGATTGAAGCGAGTCGCGCAGCTGTCGTTTCGCCTCTTCCGTTTCAAAACCGGCGTTCCCGATATGAACATCCATGTGAACCTCCTCACGACCGATTTGCATCATTTGGCATGGTGCGCTAATGTGGATAAGCATGTGTTCTTGTCTATCTATCATACCATGCCCCAAACATAGCCTTGACAACAAAATCCCCGGTAAAGGAGTAAGTACTATGCAACATTATTTAGCCATCGATATCGGTGGTACGAGTATCAAATACGGTGTCGTCCAAACTGATGGGACACTTCTGTCGAACGACCACGTCCCGACCCCTAAGACGTGGAAATCATTTCTCGAACAGATCGATGCAATCGTGAACAACACGCAAGCCGCGGGACCGATTCAAGGAATCGCCTTTAGCGCTCCCGGCGCCGTCGATTCGTCGACCGGGTTGATTCACGGCGTTACCGCCCTCCCTTACATTCACGAACAGCCTTTCCTCGAGCCGTTTCAAGACCAGTACGACTTACCCGTCACCGTCCTAAACGATGCGAACGCGGCAGCGCTCGCCGAAGGATGGACCGGGGCCGCCGCTTCTTTGAAACGTTATGCGACAGTCGTCATCGGCACGGGTGTCGGTGGTGCTTTTATCGACTCGAACGAAGTCATGGTCGGTTCACACTTCCATGGCGGCGAGTATGGCTATTGGATTCTTGACCCGAATGCCCCCCACCCGGACGGCACGTGGAGTAAAGTCGGTGCGACGGCCGTTCTCGTGAAGCGGTGCAGTGATCGCCTCGGACTGCCCCTCACCGGCAAAGACGTGTTCGACCTTCAATCGGACTCACGTATTCATGAGGAACTCGAAAACTTCTATCGTTGGAATGCGATCGGACTCTACAATCTCCAGTTCGGGCTCGACCCGGAACGGATTTTGATCGGTGGCGGCATCAGCCGGCGGCCTGAAGTCCGTGACGGCATCAAGCGTCACCTCGATGCGCTCACGGATTCGTTCGGTACGTTCCGGATCGACGTCGAGACGTGCGCCCACTTCAATGAGGCCAACTTGATCGGCGCTGTCCGGTTCCACCTTTTAACGAACTAAAAACAGGGTTTCCATCGCCACTTGGTGAAGGAAACCCTGTTTTCTATTGTCTGATTCGGTCCTCATGCAAGTGGTGATACACCTCGTCCCGGATCGCTTGGAGCGTCCGATCATGAACAATCACGTGAGCGCGAATGATGCGGTTCGTCCGCTCATCAATCTTCCGCGTCTCTAGATAGCGATCTAAGATCGGTAAACTGAAATCATCGATTGGCAAATACGTAATCGGGATCACTTCCTGTCCCGATTTAACGGAGACTTGTATCCCGTTCACGTCAGGAAAGAAGTGCGACTCGTAATACGGCTCGATGATGAGCTCGTCTTTCATCGCGTCCCTTACTTCGGGAATTGTCGTCGGCAAGGCAATAAAGTACACCATCTGATCAAACGAGAACGAGACGTCTTGTAACGAAACGTGCAATACCGCCGCCTCACGCTTGGCGATGTGACGTAAGATGAATAGATAGCAGTACCGGCTCGACAGCAAGATGGTCCCGATAAAGGCGACCGCCATCATCATGACGCTAAACTCACTCATAGCGTCACCCCTTCCCAGCGACAGACTTGATTTTTCCCGCGTGACTTGGCCGCATAAAGAGCCTGGTCCGCACATTCAATCAACTGTTCGACCGTCTGATCACGAAGCGTATGCTTCGAGGCGACGCCAAAACTGAGCGTCAACTGCCCATCCGGTTGATGATTCCCGTGCGTGAATGTTGTACCGAGAACGGCTGAACGAATCGTTTCGGCCACGTGCGTCGCTCCGATCTCATCGAATCGCGGGAGCAAGACGACAAACTCCTCGCCGCCGAACCGATACGCCATCTGTTCGTCAGGTACACTTCGGCGAATGACGCTCGCGAGTCGCGTCAACAGTTCGTTCCCCGCCAAATGACCGTTCGTATCGTTATAATGTTTGAAGTGGTCGATGTCCATGACGATGAGCGACAGTTCGTCTTCATCACATTCGCGGAACAATACATCCAAATCTTGCTCGAACGAGCGATGGTTCTTCAAACGAGTCAGTCCGTCACGGAGTGCGAGCGTCTCAATCCGTTGATAAAGCGTCGTCTGATGCAACGCAAGCGATGCCTGTTCCGCGATGGGCCGAACCCCATCGATTTTTTGAGGGGTGATCGGCTTCTTGTTGACGACGTTATCGATGACGAGCAATCCGTACGGGATACCTTGATGATGTAACGGGAAAATTGTGCACTCGTCCATCTGTAACTCTGTATGTAATAGTCGTAGGACCGCATCATCGGTGATGCTCGCATAGACGTGTTGGGGTCGGCCCGAGTCGAGTGTCTGTTTAAATACATGATTGGCCTTAAATGGGAACGTCATTTTTCGAATTCGCTCGTTCAATGGCTCGTCTTGCGTCGAGTCCGTCTCTTTCTCGTCAATCAATCGTTGAAGGTCATAATGTTGCCGTGTGATTTCTTCCCAAATTTGATAGCCTTCTTCGGGATTCATCGGTCCCGTCCCCATGACGCCGTAAATGCTGTCTTTTTCCGGGTCGGCAAAAAAGATGATCGAGCGGTTGAAGCCGAGCCCATGACCTGCCGTCACCGACGTCAAAATCGTCTGTAGGAGACGGTCCGGGTCAAGCGTATCTTGCATCGTGAAGCTGACTTCACGAAACACGTTCAATTGACGAGAGCTTGTCGTCAACATCCGTAACCGATCTGAGCGTTCCCGTTTCAATTGTTTAATATAACCGAACAAGAGCGCGGCGCCGAGTCCGAAAAAGATATAACTGAGCAACAACGGAAACGATAAGTCTCCTGATTGGCTATAGACGAGCAACCAACCGACAAGAATGGCGGTCACCATGCCCGTCCATTGAAAACAGATGAGGCCGGTCGCGATGAGCAGCAGCACCGACCAATGTAAATCATAAAAGTTGAACAGAATCCCATGCCAAATCACGACAAGGCTACTCGCCCCAACGAGTAGCCAACGGTTCAAAGATGGGGTCGTCATCAAGCGCAGAACGTTGATGACGAGTGTGATCAGGACGATGCCAACAATCAATAAACCGTATACCATCGCTACCCCTCATTTCGTCAATAGTCATCTCTACACGTCTATTATAGAGCGATTATTTAAATGCGGGACGATATTTGCCCAATCACTGACCAAACTTTTAAGTTCCTTCAAAGATTTTCCAATATTTTCAGACCGGTATTTTACATAATTTCTCCATTTACTTTAGCACAGTAACGTGAAATGATAGAGGCAATTAACCGAATCAAGTGAGGTGGAAGCGTGACCCGCACCGAATATCTCGAGGCAACACAAATTTTACACCATCTATTTACCGCATCCTCATTCGTCGGGATCGACTTTGGTTCAGGCCCGAACCATCATTTACTCTACTTTAAACGAGACGGAGACGACTCTTGGTTATCCATCGAGGGACCATGGCATATCCATACGCCTGCTTTATCGTTCGATGAAGACGAACAACTCCAACATCTCGTTCAACTGCGGCGCGAACGCGTCCGCACCATCCACTTATCCGAAGACAACCCCCATCTTGAACTAACTTTTGAATCCGATGCTGTTTTATATATAAACGGTTACCATGACCAGTTCGAGAGTTGGCAGGCAGGAGATGCTCGGCCGATTGGCGGCGACAAATATCTACTCGTCGCCATGCCCCAAGGTGAGCTTGCACTCTTCGTCGAGGAGGAAGCCTAATGGATTTTTGGATAGAGACACTCTCGTCAATCGGCATGTACATGCTGATTGCTGCCGCTGTCAGCCTCGCCATTATCGTATTGCGTAAAATCACGAAATCATAGAAACAGACGGCCGCGGCCGTCTGTTTCTATTTCACCGTTTCATCTTCAAACAAGCTCGCACCATTTGTTTGAATAACGTCCTGATACCAGAAAAATGAGTCTTTACGTGACCGTTCGAGCGTGCCTGAACCGTCGTCGTGTTTGTCGACATAGATGAAACCATAGCGCTTGCTATATTCACCTGTCGAGGCACTTACGAGGTCGATGCAACCCCAACTCGTATAGCCCATGACTTCGACACCGTCCTCGATTGCTTCGACCATCGCTTTCAAATGGTCACGCAAGTAGTCGATACGGTAATTATCATGGATCGAACCGTCTGCTTCAACTTTGTCATAAGCGCCAAGACCGTTCTCAACGATAAAGAGCGGCAGTTCGTAACGCTCATATAACTTGTTCATAATGACGCGTAGTCCCATCGGATCAATCTCCCAACCCCAATCACTCGCTTTAAGATAAGGATTCTTCACCCCGCTCATGATGTTACCTGCAGCCTCGTCCTCCGTCTTTTCTGCTTTCTCTGTCCGAGACATATAGTAACTGAGCGAGAAGAAGTCGACCGTATTGGCTTTCATCGTCTCGAGATCTCCGTCTTCGATCACGAGCTCGATGCCGTTGTCACGGAAGAACCGTTTCGCAAACGCTGGATACTCCCCGCGCGCATGCACGTCGCCACAGAAGAAGTTCATCATCCGTTCTGCGTCGTGGGCGTACCAAATATCTTCTGGGTTCGAGCTGTACGGATAGACCGGTGCCGCGATGAGCATACAGCCGATTTGCATCGACGGATCGATTTCACGGGCCGCTTTCGTCGCCAAGGCACTCGCGACGAGCTGATGATGGAGCCCTTGATATGTCAACTGCAGCTGGTCATCACCTTCACGGATCGCCATACCGAGGCTGAGCATCGGCATGAACTGCGCGCCGTTGATTTCATTGAACGTGAGCCAATACTTAACCTTCCCTTGATAACGCTCGAACAAGACACGGCTGTAACGCTCGAAAAAATCGACGAGACGACGATTACGCCAGCCTCCGTATTCTGTCGCCAAATGGAGCGGCAACTCATAGTGCGAGATCGTGACGAGCGGCTCGATTCCTTGCGAAACGAGCTCATCGATGACGCGGTCATAAAATTTGAGTCCGTCTTCGTTCGGTTCGAGCTCGTCGCCGTTCGGGAAGATACGTGACCAAGCAATCGACATCCGGAACGTTTTGAATCCCATCTCTTTGAAGAGTGCGATGTCTTCTTTATACCGGCTGTAGAAATCGATCCCGTCGTGGTTCGGATACGTGTATTCGTCATGAAGTTCAAAATCGAAACTCGGATCATGGATGATTTTCATCCGATTTTTTCCGCCCGGCATGACATCGGCAATCGATAGTCCTTTGCCACCTTCCTGATAACCGCCTTCAAATTGGTTCGCCGCAGTGGCGCCCCCCCATAAAAAGTCTTTCGCTACTTGTTTCATGTTCCGTTTCCTCCCTTAGACTAAGACGCGCAAGACGTCGTGGTTTGGTTCGACGACCCCGACATGTGTCGGCAGGACGTCCAAGTAATTTCCGGTGTTCGTGACGATGATCGGTGTAATCGTGTCGTAGCCTGCTTTTGCAATCGCTTCGAGGTCAAATTTGACTAACACATCCCCTTCTTTGACACGCTGACCGCTTGTCACGAACGCCTCGAAAAACTGTCCGTTCAATTGCACCGTGTCGAGTCCGACGTGGATGAGCACTTCGACGCCGCGATCTGATCGCAGGCCGATTGCATGCTTAGACTGATAGATCGTGACGACGTCTCCGTCGAATGGCGCATAAACGACGCCCTCGCTCGGTTTGATTGCTACTCCTTTACCCATCGCACCGCTCGAGAACACTTCGTCACGGACGATATCGATCGACACGACTTCCCCTTTCACAGGTGCCGATACGGGGAAACCGACGTGTTCAGACACGCTAGGCGCAACTTCCTTAATAGATTGCTCGACCGTATCTGTCTCTTTATGCAACGTATACGTGAGTCCGAAGGCGACAAGCGTCGCGACCGCTAGACCGATCAAGGCACCGTAGAACGTCATATCGAGACCTGCCTCAGGAATCATGACCGGGACACTGAATACACCGAGTCCGCCCATAGCGTAAGCCGCCGTCCCAAGCATGCCTCCAACGACACCTCCGGCCGCCCCACCGATCATTCCAAAGACGAACGGTTTTTTACGCGGAAGCGTCAATCCGTAAATCGCTGGCTCGGTGATCCCGAACACACCGGCAATCGTCGATGATGTGCCGAGCCCTTTCGTTTTCGGATCACGTGCTTTGAGCGTTATCGCAAGCGTCGCCCCGACTTGTCCGAACGTCGCCATTAACACACCAACGACGATCGTATCCATGCCGACGACTGCTAAGTTGTTGATAATGATTGGAACGAGACCCCAGTGGAGACCAAACATGACGAGCACTTGCCAAAATGCGCCGATAAAGGCGATGGCGACAATCGGGCTCAACTCATACAAGAACGAGTAGCCATTCGCCAGACCTTGGCTCGCATACGTCGCGACCGGTCCGATGGCAAGGAACGTGAGCGGGACGACGATCATAAGTGCCATCATCGGTGTCGTAAAGTTCCGGACCGCTTCGTGTGTACGTGCGTTAAAGAATTTTTCGACTTTCGACGACACATATGACGCCAGGATGATCGGGATGACCGATGACGCGTAACTCATCAACACGACCGGTAAATTGAGGAACGTGAGCGTTTCGCCTGCTCCTTGCATCGCGACGATAGCCGGATAGACGAGCGCTCCCCCGATAATCATCCCAATGTATGGATTGCCGCCAAACTTCTTCGCGGCCGAATGTCCGAGAATGACCGGCAAGAAGTAAAACAGCGCATCTGCTGCGGCGTTCAAGACGATATACGTCCCCATGTCTTGTGTTAGCAGACCGAGTGCGACGAGAATCGCAAGTAACCCTTTCAGTAAACCGCTTCCGGCCATCGGGCCGAGAATTGGTGTGAAGATACCGGCAATCACATCAATCAAACGGTTAAAGACACCCGTCTTCTCGTCGTGATCGTTCGACGTCGTTTGGAACCCCCCCGCCGCGACCACATCTTCATAAACGTATGGAACGTTGTTACCGATGACGACTTGGAACTGGCCGCCACTTTGTACGACCGTGATGACACCGTCGTGATTTTTCAACACTTCCGGATTTGCCTTTTGTTCATCCTTCAACTTGAACCGCAAACGTGTCGCACAATGGAAGACGCTCTTCACGTTGTCTTTCCCGCCGACATGGCGAATGATGTCTTCAGCGAGTGCCTTATATTGGCTCATCTCTCTCACTCCTTCAGTTTTTGTTAAAAAGAAAAACCTAAATGAACGTACACGAGAAGTGTCGTCATTTAGGTTTGGCCTGCATCCGCAGTAACCATCCTTAGGATCGTCGTTCTTTCATTAAGTTTTCGATATGAATCATCATGTAGAGGCGTTCATCAGTCGAGACGTCGTAGTTATACTTGGTGGCAATCAAGCCTTTGATTTTCTCGACGCATTCGTAGGCGTCCGGATAACGCAGTTTCACCATTTCGAACAGCGTCTCGTCGCCCCCTTGTTTAATCTTCTCGCCTGAAGCGAGCCGTTGCACAAAGTACTTCAAATGGGTCAAAAATCGGGAGTAGGCATACGATTCTTCATCCAAATCAATTTGGAAATGGTATGTGATGATTGTGAGGATTGCTTGCGTCGCTCGTGTCATCTCGGTAACGAGGTGAAGGTTCTCACCCTTAGCTCCCGACATCGTTGCATTGACGAGGTGAAGGGCGACTGCGACCGCCTCATCCTCATCGAGCTTGACGTTGTGCCGCTCATTGATGAGGGCGACCGCTTCCTTTCCAATCGCAAATTCTTGTGTGTAAAATCGTTTCACTTCCCAAACGAGAGGGTTGCGGATGATGATTCCATCGCGATATCGGCTGAGTGCAAAATGGATGTGGTCGGCTAATGTCACGTAAAGCGAATCGTGAACGTGTTTATCGAGTCGCGTCTCCGCGAGCTTGACGATTTCTTTGACCGTATCCATCTCCACCGCCGGCATTTCATTCAAAAAATGAACGAACCGTTCGTGGCTTTCTTCACTCTCGAGCGTGAAGATTTTTTCAATCCGTGCTTGATCAATCGCATCACCCGGACGTTTTTGAAACGCAATCCCGCGTCCCATGACGACTTGCTCTTGACCGTTTGCTTGAATGGCCACGACGTTGTTGTTGAACACTTTTGAAATCTGCATGGAACCTATCACCTCCACTCATGTTCGATTGAAAAGAAAAAAACCTAAATTCACACCGGTCCAAAAGATTGGATGAGCGGCATCAATTTAGGTTTTGCCTGCATGACCAGTAACAATCCCAAAGTGGATTTTCTTCTTCTCGCTATTAGCATACTCTCTTGAAATCTTGACGTCAACAGAAAAATAAAACGCTTACACTATGACCGTTTTTCACTCAAACAAGATGCGTTGCATCCGCTCCGGTGCCGCTAAAAAGTCGCGCATGACCCGGACGTGTTCGAGTTCATCGAACGTCGTCGGCGCTAGCCCCGCCTCGACTTCCAAAATCGCCGCGTCCGGATACGACATGAGAATCGGTGAATGGCTCGCGATGATAAATTGGCTTCCTGATTGAACGAGCTCATGCATCCGGGCGAGCATCGTCAATTGACGCATCGGCGACAACGCGGCCTCCGGCTCGTCTAAAATATAGAGGCCCGCGCCCCGGAAACGATGGAGCATGAGCGACAAGAACGCTTCCCCGTGTGACTGCTCATGGAGCGAACGACCACCATACGATTCATAAAACCGTTCAGGGTCAGGACTCGATCGCGCTATTTTGTCTACATAACTTGATAGCTGATACGCCGTCTCGGCCCGGAGGAAAAAACCGTCCTTCGGGCGATACGCACTACGAATCGGGCGCAACGCCTCGAACAGCGGGCTATGTGTCGACTCGGTCTCAAAGCGGAACGCCGTCGCCCCGCCTTCCGGATTGAATCCAGCGGCAATCGCCATCCCTTCGATCAACGTCGACTTGCCGCTGCCGTTTTCCCCGACTAAAAACGTGACCGGCTTCGTCAACGTCAATTCGTCAAACGCTTCAAAAATCGGGAGCGAAAACGGATACCCTGGCGTTTCGATCCGATCTCGTTCTAAGCGGACACCTCGTAAAAATAAGTTCAATCCCATTCGATCCAAAAAATCGCCCCCTCGTTTGATTCGACCCCGTAATTGAGTTGCTGCGCTTCGAGCAACAACTTGTTGATGGCGAGTCCAAGACCGTGTCCGTTCGACCGGTCACCTTTGACGTACATATCCCATACGCTCGCACGCATCCTATCATCGAGCCCCGGACCTTGATCCTCGATCTCGAGTCGGTTTCCGACAATTCTGATTGTGATGACGCCACCATCGGGACTTACCTGGTAGGCGTTATGAAGAAAGTTGGACAACACCCGTTCCATCGCCGTTTGGTCGGCTTGTAGCGTGACTGCTTCGAGTTCGAGTTGGACGGTGACTTGTTTATGCCGGAACCAGTCTTCCATTCGTGCCACCGTCTCACGAACGAGTCCGTCCAATCGGATCGGCTCGATTTGGAGCGGCAGACTTCGTGACGATAACTTCGAGTACTCGAGCATCTGCGTGACGAGACGATCGATCCGGTCAACTTCTTCGGTCATGCTCCGTCCCGTCGACGAGACGTCTTCTGGCTTAACCACGCCAAGCTCGAGCATCTCTGCCTCGTTGCGAACGATGGCGAGCGGTGTCCGGACATCGTGTGTGACCCCAGAGATGAACGTCTTTTGCAGCGTCTCTTTTTCTTGAAGCGCACGATTCATCTGATCGACCGCTCCCGTCAAATCACCGATTTCATCGTCTGTGACCGGCGGCAAGCTGATCGTGTGTGTGCCTGCCATGATCGCCGTTGCCGCTTGTTTCAATTGGACGAGCGGTGACGTCAAGCGCCGCCCCATCCAATACGTCACGCCTATCGCCGCGACGAGGGAGAGCAGGAAGCCACTCCCGAGAATCATATAGATTTGACGGAACTGGGGATTCGCTAGCGGTGCATTCGTATACGTCACGATTTGAACGTCTCCTTCTTCTCGTAAAAACGTCAAGAGACGCGTCCCGTTTATGCTGACTTGATCGCGTTCCGCCAATGCGTCCGGGTTCAGCGTCGGTGTCATCTGTCTCCGCATCCGTCCGCCTCGGTCAAGATCGATCGGTTCGCCGTCTTGAAACACGAGGACGTTGAGCTGTCCCGGTATGCCTCGCCCTTCAGCTAACGCGTCATAGACGATGTCCGCTTCACGCTCGAGCTGGGCGTAACTTTCCGTCTCGGCAAAGCGGCCGATCAAGAGCGACGTGAGTCCGAACGTGAGCACGGCCATGACCACGAGCGGGAGAATGGCGGTCCACAACAACTTTTTCATCAACCGGTTCATCACACGTCCTCCAATCGATAACCGACCCGATGCACCGTCTTCAACTGCCGTTTGATCGTCTTGGACTTGTCGCGGAGCTGTTTAACGTGCGTGTCGACCGTCCTCGTGTCACCGACGAACGTATAGTCCCACACGTCGTCGAGCAATCGGTTCCGGTCAAGCGCTTCCCCGATATGCTTCATGAAATAGAGCAGCAGTTCGTACTCCTTATTGGCCAATCGAATCGGTTTCCCGTCTTCCGTCACCGTCCGTGATTTTTCATCAACTTTCAGATCACCGAACACGATGCCATCCGTCTGCTTGACGAGACGCTTCAATCGAATCTCGAGCTCCTTCAAGACGATCGGTTTGACCAAATAGTCGTCAGCACCGAGCTCAAGACCGAACACCCGGTCATCGGCTTCCCCACGTGCCGTCGTCAACACGATCGCCGGCCGCGGCTGAAGTGTCTGTAATCTCGGAATGAGCGTCCATCCTTCCCCGTCCGGCAGGCGAACGTCGAGCAGTACCGCATCGAACGGCTGATCAAGCAGTCGTTTCGCCTCGGCGAGTGTCCCCGCCACGCTGACAGTAAAGCCCGAGTACGTCAAAAAACGGGCCATCCCGTCCGCTAGCTTCTCTTCATCTTCCACTACGAGCACGTTCATCTGTATCGCCTCCACTCCCATTATATCGCATCAAGAAAGCATCCCATCGTTTCCCAAATACAATTTGCAAAAACCTTGCAACTCCCTCACAACTTGCCGGCGGGCAAGATCTACACTTGAGGTAGTAAAAGGAGGAGATACACATGAAATCATCAAAATTAGCACTCGCTTTGGCCGGCCTGCTTGCCGTTTCGGGCACAGGCGCCTACGCAGCCACGAACGAGACGACGACAACTGAAACGACAGAATCGACGGAAGCTTCGACGCAATGCGAACGTGGTGAACGCGGCATGTTCGGAGACCGGGCAGCCGGACAAGCGGCGTTGCTTGAGGCGCTCGGTTTGACCGAAGCCGAGGTCGAAGCGGCACGCGAAGAAGGACAGTCGCTTCCTGAGCTCGCAGAAGAGAAAGGCATCACGGTCGACGCATTCATTGACGCGATCATCGCCTCACACGAAGTGAAACTTGATGCAGCGGTCGAGAACGGTAATTTGACGCAAGCGGAAGCCGACGCGATTTTAGCTGAACATGAGGAGCGATTCGCCGACGTGACAAGCTATGACGACCTAGACATGCAAGGACCGGGAGGCAGAGGTCGACACGGTCACGGGTCGCATCACGGTGGCCAATTCGGTGGTCCAAACCAAGACGACAATACACCTTCAACAGATGACAATGTAGAAAATCAGAGTACAAATTCACTGTAAGCAAAAAGGCAACCAAATCTTGGTTGCCTTTTCATATGGCCAATAAAAGTAACGCGTATCCGATGAGCCCGACGGAAAAGGCACGAAAACTGCTGTCACGCTCTTCGGGCAACTCTTCTTTCATGACGTTCAAGATGATGCCACCGGCCAAAAAGGCGACAATCATCGACAGCGTGACTTCATGAAGCGCTGAAAACGCCCCGACACTCCAGCCGACGAGCACCGCGAGTGAAAGCAACAACCTTCCCCGCTCGTCATATAACTGTTGATGGTGGTGTCTCAACCCTTGATCGACCGTGATGAAATGAATCCCTAACGCGAGAAAGTAGAGCGTCATCGCCCATATCGTGTCGAACTCACTCTCTGCGAGCACATACCCGATGCTAAAATTGTAAAAGATGAACAGCGCCATATGAATCCAAAACACGCTTCCTTCATCTCGTTTTTTCATTTGGGATGCCAATCGCTCCAATCCGTAAAAAACGGCCAAACCGAACATACTAACGATGAGGATATGGTTCTCGATCGAGGCGAACAGACCGCTCCCGAGATGTCCTTCGAGCTCGCGTTGGTATTCATTCAGTTCAGGCAAGAGATGCAAGAACACGTAAGCGACAGCGACGCCACCGGCGAGCGACAAGAAGCGGCTCCGTGGCGTCTCGCGCACGTGAATCAGTTGACCTGAAAAGTAGTGGATCAAGGCAAATCCGATGGCAAACCACAAACTTAACCAAAACATCTAGTCCACCTCCGACACATTACCCGACAGCCGGACGTTTCGTCATGACTCTCGGTCCTTGGTCCTTACCCGAGCGCTTAAGGTCATACACTTTTTAGTCTCCACGTTCGGCGCGTTGCCGTGCCCGAATCTCTTTTTCAACACGACGCAACGCTTTCTTCGAGCCACGCTCAAAATCATGCGCCTCTTTGCGCTCTCGATAGTCTACGAACAACGTCTCTAAGTCATAACCCGCCGGATAGAGATCAACCGCCTGCGCTTCAAGCCGGACGCGTCGCAACGGATGGTCGCTGAACTTCCCTTCCGTGTAAACCATGACATGTCGTGCGGACTCGTCCGTCGCATAGACGAGCCCGACTTGATTCGTCTCGAGTAATCGGACGCGATCTCCTTTTTCAAATTGCTGGATCAGTTCCGGTTTCGCATTCACCACTTCTTGTGTCAGCTTCGAAGTGTCGACGAGTGTCTGGTCATATACTTTTTCTTTCATATAACGTGACGCCTGTTTCAAAATCGCTTCGGGCAGCTTCATTTTCCGGGCAATGAACAACGCGTTGCTGTCACCGGACTGACCGATCAACAACCGATACTTCGGCTCGAGCGTGTCCGGGTCGAACTGCATCGCCGCGTTCATGAAGTCCGGATGCGCCTCGGAATACGCTTTGATTTCCCCGTAATGGGTCGAGGCGACGACGAGACAGCCGCGCTTGTACGCCTCTTCTAAAATCGCGATGGCGAGCGCCGCGCCTTCGTTCGGTTCGGTCCCACTCCCAATTTCGTCAAATAAGAGCAGCGATCGCTTGCCGGCCCGCTGCATGATCGTCGCCACGTTGTTCATGTGGGCCGAGAACGTGCTGAGGGCAGAACCCATGTCTTGATTGTCACCGATATCGACGAACACGTCGTCAAACGCCGAGATGTCCGTATCGGGATGAGCCGGGATGTGCAAACCGCTCATGGTCATTAAAGTAAGCAAGCCGATCGTCTTCAAGACGACCGTTTTCCCGCCGGCGTTCGGTCCGGTGATGATGAGTCCGCGGTACGTCTCGCCGAGCGAGAAGTCGAGCGGGACCGCCCCATCAAGCAACGGGTGCCGGACTTGTCGCAAACGAATTTTCCCGGTCCCGTTCACGCGTGGCGAAATTCCTTCGATCGTCTGGCTATACTTCCCTTTGGCGAATACCATGTCGTACTGGGCGATGACGTCGAGCGTCGTCTCAATCGCCGGTAACGCTTCGGCTACGATACCGGTCAGCGTCGCGAGCACTTGATAGATTTCAACCGCTTCCTCGGTCCGTTTGACGGCGAGTTCCGCGTTCAGCTTGCTGATCGCTTCCGGCTCGATGAACACGGTCGTCCCCCGGTTCGACGTATCGATGATCGTCCCGGCGACTTTATGTTTGTACGACGCCTTAATTGGGATCGTGAATCGGTCCTGCTTCTTCGTCACAAACGCGTCTTGAATCGCTTCACGGTTGGCCGCGCTCTTCAAAAATTTAGTCAACCGCTCCTCGATCCGTCCTTCGAGAATATCGATTTGCTTCCGGATCCGTTTCAGTTCTTTTGACGCCTCATCAACGACGCGTCCGGCCCGAATCGACCGAACGATTTCTTCTTCGATCGAGCGCCTTTCACTCATCTCGTCCGCGTACAGAGATAACAACGGTGCAAAGAACGTCTGCTCGGCCATGAATCGTTTCAGTTTGCGGGCTCCGCGGAAAAATTCAGCGACGGCTTCAAGTTCACCCGCCTCGAGTTGGATGCCACGACTGATTTTCCCGATGAGCGGTTCCATGTCGGACACCCCGATGAACGGGACGTGCGACGAGGCGTCTAGAATGGATCGTGCCTCCGACGTCTCTTGCAGTCGTTTCTTCACCGTTTGTAAATGGCTCGTCGGTTGTTGATTTCTGAGCAACTTGCGACCGAACCCGCTGATGCAGTAGCGTTCGACTCGTTGGATGAGTTCAGTATATTGTAGTTTTTCTAACGTTTGTTCGTTCATGGTGATCTCTCCTTGAAATAGGGTGGAGATACCGCGCAAACAAAAAGCGTCGGTCGATGACGACCAACGCAAAAAGACAGACCGGTGTCTGGCAGTTTATGATGGGCGGTATCCGTAACAGAACATGAAGGCATGACAAAAACACGCGTCATCCTACGTTTTTCAGTTCGTTAGGCAGATACGACCTCACTCATCAACATGCAACACCTTTCACTTAAGATTCGTCTTCACTATACAACAAATTTCAGAATAAGTACATTTTTAGATAGCGCTTACAAATTAGGTCTTGTCTTCTTTTAGATAGCGTGCTATGTTGAGACAGAAGAAACGAATATTGATCACATGTGACTGATTCGATCAGGCATGGGGTAAGACGAAAGGCTCACGCCACCCGTCTATACTCCATGCCTGTTTTGTTTTTTCACAATCATTTTCGCAAGGAAAGGATGAAGTGAACATGTTATTGAATAAGTGGATGAAGAGACATACACTGACACTTTATGCACCCATGGAAGGAGACATCATTCCACTTGAGCAAGTGGCCGACCCCGTCTTCAGCGAGAAGATGATGGGCGACGGAATCGCCATTAAGCCGACAAACGGGACAGTCGTCGCACCGGCTAATGGAACGATCGTCCAAGTCGCACCGACGAAGCACGCCATCGGCATCCGGACGGAAGACGGAGCTGAGATTTTGATTCACGTCGGACTCGACACGGTCGAACTTTCAGGAGACCCGTTCACAGTCCACGTCACTGTCGGTGACCATGTTGACGTCGGACATCCTTTGTTGACAGCGGACTTGAAGCGGATTCATCAAGCCGGGAAGGACACGGTCACTCCGATGATCGTCACGAACGGAAGCGACTTACCTCACCCCTACTCGTTCCACGCGGGCGGGCCCTCGCTTTCCGGAAAGACTGTCGTCGCTCAAGCGGAACAATGACTCCTCGATAGGAGGACACATGTTAAAAATCAAAAAAATCTTAAACAACAACGCGGTCATCGTCTCAGACGAAGGTGAAGAAAAGATTGCCATCGGACCAGGCGTCGCCTTTAAAAAAGGGCGCAACGACATCGTCAATCCGCATAAAATCGAAAAACTATTCGTCATGTCGGAAAACGATAAGTTTCAACAGCTCTTAAGCCGCATCCCGGTCGACCACTTCACCATTTCCGAAGAAATTATCACGCATGCGGAGAAGCGGCTCGAGACGACGTTCAATGAGCACATCCACGTCGTCCTGACCGATCATATCTCGTTTGCCATCGAGCGTGAAGAAGAAGGGATCTCGCTTCGGAACAAGCTGTTGAACGAGATCAAAATCTTGTATCGCAACGAATATGAGATCGGGCTCTGGGCGCTGCAACTGATCGAGGACAAAATCGGGTTGAAGATGCCGAAAGACGAAGCGGCCTTCATCGCGCTCCATATCCATACACTCAAAGTGAAAGGAGGTGATTTGCGCAAGACGGTCAAACAGACGACGATCGTAAGAGACATGATTCAATCGATTTCACGACGACTCGACCTATCTATCGAAGAAGATGACTTATCCTATCAACGCTTATTAACCCATTTACGATTTGTCATGGATCGGGTCAACCATTACGATCATCACACGATCGACGAGGACATGCTTCAGATGATTCAAACAAAATTCTCGTCCGCTTACGCGTGTGCGTCTGACGTCGCAACTGAAATGGAAAACTTATACGGCATCGTCTTGCCCGAGTCAGAGCTTGGTTACATCACGCTCCACATTCAACGCCTGCAAGATCAACACCATCAAAAAGGAGGACATTTACAATGATGAACTTTTTACAACGTCTCGGACGTTCGCTCATGTTGCCGGTTGCGGTACTTCCTGCAGCGGCCATCCTCATGGGCATCGGTTACTGGATCGACCCGGTAGGCTGGGGTTCTGAAAACATCGCCGCCGCCTTCCTCATCAAAGCCGGTGCAGCCATCATCGATAACATTCCAATTCTCTTCGCTGTCGGGGTCGCCCTCGGTATGGCGAAAAACCGTGACGGCTCAGCCGCTCTCAGTGGTCTCGTCGCTTTCCTCACGGTCACGACACTTTTATCAGCAGCAACAGTCGCATTATTCCAAGGTGTAGACGTCGAAGCCGTCAACCCGGCGTTCGGTAAAATCGCTAACGCGTTCGTTGGGATCTTGTCAGGTCTCGTCGCCGCATCCATGTATAACCGCTTTAGTCACGTGCAGTTACCTGACGCCCTTGCCTTCTTTAGCGGCAAGCGTCTCGTCCCAATCATGACGGCATTCTCGATGATTCTCGTCTCGGTCGCACTTTACTTCGTCTGGCCGGTCGTCTACACAGGACTCGTCGGATTCGGTGAAACAATCTCTAAAATGGGCGCAATCGGGGCTGGACTTTATGGATTCTTCAACCGTCTGTTGATCCCGACAGGTCTTCACCACGCCTTGAACTCTGTCTTCTGGTTTGACGTTGCCGGCATCAATGACATCGGTAACTTCTGGTCAGGTGAGGGTGTGAAAGGGATCACGGGTCGTTATCAAGCTGGATTCTTCCCAATCATGATGTTCGGTCTCCCGGCAGCAGCACTCGCAATGTATCATACGGCGAAAACAAAACGTAAAAAACAAGCAGCCTCACTCCTTCTCGCTGCAGCATTCGCTTCATTCTTCACAGGTGTCACGGAACCGCTCGAGTTCTCGTTCATGTTCCTCGCACCAGTTCTTTACCTTGTCCATGCTGTGTTGACAGGCGTGTCACTCTTTATCGCTGCCACATTCCAATGGACGGCCGGGTTCGGCTTCAGTGCCGGTCTCGTCGACTTCGTCCTCAGCTCACGGCTACCGCTTGCGAACCAGCCGTATATGTTGCTCGTCCAAGGCCTCGTCTTCGGTGCCATCTACTACACGATCTTCCGCTTCATGATTGTCAAACTCAACTTGGCAACGCCAGGTCGCGAGTCGGACGAAGAGGTTGATGCAGTTGCTACAGAAACAGCGCCTGAAGGTGAAACGAAAACGGCACCAGTTGCAGCAGGTGGTCAGTACTCTGCGATGGCAGCCATGATTTATGACGGTCTCGGTGGTGACCAAAACGTCACCGGTATCGAATCGTGTGTCACACGTCTCCGTGTCGACGTCAAAGACATGGATACGGTCGATCAAACGCAAATTAAGAAAGCGGGCATCCCAGGAATTAAAGTCGTCAGCCCGAACCATATTCAAGTCATCGTCGGGACGAACGTTCAATTCGTCCTCGAGGAAATTGAAAAACTCCGGAGCAACCGCGCCGGATGACGAACGAAAGCCACCTCCATAGCGAGGTGGCTTTTTACTGTCTTTGCTCATACGTTTTGTAGAACTTAATAAAAAAATAAAGAAAAACCCATGGCAATACGTATGTCGTTGTCCACACGAATAGCTCAACGAGTAGTCGCCACGGGTTATATCCGAAAAATCCGAGTATAGACAGCCCAATGAACAGCGCCAGTCCTATCCCTATGTACTTGGTCAACGTCTTAATCTTAACTCACTCCTCTTCCAATTTCCCTTCATAATGTCATATGAAAAATCGGACATGTTCATGACCGAACCATAGCCAAGCCTGACTTTTGATCATGTGAGTGTATCCGCTTAGCTCTTCTTTTTGACTGACATCAACATCAGTGAAACCGTGATGGCATAAATCAATAAAAATATGACGATGCCTAGCTCGAGTGCCGACTCAAACATGGGGTCCCCTCCAATCCATCCTCTTTTTACTATCATTCCCATTCAACATCGATACAAACTGGCTTTACGAAAAGAGATGATTGTAATCCCGGGTTTCTTTACATACAAAAAAGCCCTCTTCCTAAAAAGAGGACCTGTGTTATGTGCTACATGCTTCGCAGTCTGGCAATCCGTTCTTCCGGATTCGGGTGTGTCGAGAACAGCCCGCTCAGCTTTTTCTTCATAGGATCCGAAAAATAAAGTGATGCCGACGCCCGTGACGCCTCTTTCACTGGCGTTTTGACGTTAGCAATTTTCTCGAGCGCCGAAGCGAGTGCGTCCGGGTTCCGCGTCAGTTCGGCTCCGCTCGCATCAGCCAAAAACTCACGATTTCGCGAGATAGCCAGGTTGACGAGCGTTGCGATGATCGGGGCTAAAATCAACAGGACGAGCCCGACGATCATAAAGATCGGATTTTGGTTGTTGTCCCGCCGTCCACCGATACTTCGGAAAAACAGCATCCGGGAGCCGATGTCACTCATGATGGCGATGACGGAGACGAGCGCGAGCGTCACCGTCGCCAGGCGGACGTCATAGTTTTTAATATGCGCGACCTCGTGGGCGATGACACCTTCGAGTTCTTCGCGGGTCAACTGATCCATTAAACCAGTCGTCACGGCGACTGCCGCCTTCTCGGGTTTGAGCCCGGTCGCGAACGCGTTCGGTGACGGGTCATTGATGATGAAAATCCGTGGCATCGGGACACGGGCGACCATCGCCATGTTCTCGACCGTGTGCCATAAGAAACGATGTTGTTCGACCGATGTGATCTCTTGGGCGTGATTCATCTTCATGACGATATTCGTGCTCGACATGATGACGATCCCGATGTAAAACAACGAGAACACCGGAGTGAAGATGAGCCCCGGGAGTGGATCGCCATAGTTCAAATACGAGATGACAACCCCGACGGCTAAGACGAGGAGGACGAATCCAGCCACGATGAACACGGTTTTAATCTTATTCTTGCGGATTTGTTCATACAGAATCATCGTCGCCACTCCAATCCATTAGAATGAGACGCGAACGTTCTCGCGTTCTTCTTCGCGCGCCTCGAGCATGTCGCGTTTTTCGAACTTATGGACGGAAGCGATGATGTTCGTCGGGACCGATTCGATTTTCGTATTGTATTTCATGACCGTATTGTTATAAAGCTGTCGCGAGTAAGCGATTTTGTTCTCTGTCTGGGTCAACTCTTCTTGGAGCATCAAAAAGTTCTCGTTCGCTTTCAAATCTGGATACGCCTCTCGCAGCGCGAACAAGTTTTTGAGCGCACCGCTCAGTTGATCGTTCACTTCCATCTGTTCTTGACGGCTCGTCTTCGAGCCAAGCTGGTTTCGTAGCTCGACGACTTTCGTGAGCGTCTCTTGTTCATGCTTCGCATACCCTTTCACCGTCTCGACCAAGTTCGGAATCAAGTCGTAACGGCGTTTCAGCTGAACGTCGATCTGCGCCCACGACTCGTCGACCCAGTTTCGATATTTGACAAGTCCGTTGTACATCGAAAAATAGATGACCGCCAAGACGACGATGATACCAATTGCGATAATCCAACCCATTTCAACACCTCATTTCATGATTTACTTCTGTATTAATTCCCTTTCGTCGTATACCATAAGCATAACTTAGGGAATATGTAGAAAATGGTTCATATCTACTGTGGGTTCCCTCACGAATTCATGCAAAGGAGTGTCACAATGTCCATTCCTACCATCGTTGTTGCCGTGAAAGCGGTAATTGTGCAAGACGACCACCTCCTCATCATCAAACGGGCAGCCGATGACGAGGTCGATCCCGGCACATGGGAGCTCGTCGGCGGTAAACTTGACTTTGGCGAGACGCTCGAACATGCCCTTGAACGGGAAGTATTCGAAGAGTCCGGTTTGCGTGTCGAGATCCAACAATTGTTGTACGCTACGACGTTTTTGACCGACCCGAATCGCCAAGTCGTCATCATGACGTACTTGGCTCACCCGATCGTGACAACCGTCACCCTCTCCGAGGAACATAGTGACGCCAGATGGGTAACGGCTGACGAAGCGCAAAAGTTATTACATCGTCCAATTCTTGACGATTTGGATTCACATGACGTATGGGCCTTGCTTCAACCAAAAATGATCAACTGACAGGAGTGCAAATCATGCTTATGACTGACCTCGATTCAAGATTGACGGATCTGTACGACGAAATGGTGACGCTTCGACGTCATTTTCACCAATATCCCGAACTGTCGTTTGAAGAACAAGAGACACCAAAAACGATTGCCGCTTATTTGCGCAAGCTCGGCCTCGAAGTCCGCGAAGGCGTCGGTGGCAACGGTGTCGTTGGACGCATTCGAGGCGGTAACGGACCAACCATCGCCTTCCGGGCCGACTTTGACGCTTTGCCGATCCAAGACTTGAAAGACGTGCCGTACCGCTCAAAAGTGAACGGTTCGATGCATGCGTGCGGCCATGACGCCCATACGGCGACACTGCTCGTGCTCGCCAAAGCTTTGAGTGAGATCGACCTGCCGGGAGACGTCGTTCTCATCCATCAGTTTGCGGAAGAACTCGCGCCCGGAGGAGCCGAACCGATGATCGAAGACGGCTGCTTGGACGGTGTCGACTACATCTTCGGCGCTCACATCTGGACGCCGCTCCCGTACGGCACGATCGGGGTAAAAGCAGGTCCGATCATGGCCGCAGCCGATCGCTTCGAGCTGACGATCAAAGGGAAAGGCGGCCACGGCGCGATTCCGCAACATACGATCGATGCCGTCATGGTCGGGGCGAACGTCGTCGGTCAGTTGCAACAAGTCATCAGCCGTCGCACCGATCCGCTCGAACCGGCCGTCTTAAGCGTCGGCACGTTCACCGCGGGCCAGGCGTTCAACGTGATTGCTGACGAAGCGAAGTTATCGGGGACAGTCCGAACGTTCACACTAGAAACACAAGAACGGATCATCGCAGAGATGGAGCGCACCATCTCCCACGTCTGCGCGGCGAGCGAGGCGACGTATGAGCTCGAATATATCCGCGGCTACCCTCCCGTCATCAATCATTACGCCGAGACGGAGCATGTTCGCCAAAGTGCAGCTCGCGTCGTCGGTGAAGCCGGCGTCATCGAGATGTCTCCGCTCATGGTCGGAGAAGATTTCGCCTACTACATGCAACACGTTCCCGGTAGCTTCTTTTTCGCCGGGGCCGGCAATCCTGAGGTCGGCGCCGTCTTCCCTCACCACCATCCTCGCTTTGATGTGGACGAACGGGCCATGCTAAACACCGCCCGCGTCCTAATGCGCGCGGCGTTCGAAACATGGAACACACACAAAAACGAAGACTGACGCCCTAAGGCATCAGTCTTCGTTTGGCGTTTCTGATAACATCGACACGAGAACTTGGTCGACACGTTTCCCGTCCATATCGACGACTTCGAAACGTAACCCGTACGCCTCGACGATGTCTCCGCGTTTCGGGAAGTCACCGAGCGAGTAAATGACGAGCCCTGCTAGCGTGTGGTACAAATTACGGCCCTCATCGAAACGGTTATCTCGAATCCCGAACGTCCGTTTTAAATCTTCAATCCCGAGCAAGCCATCCGCCAAGTACGTCCCGTCCGCGCGGCGGACCACTTCCGGCGTCTCTTCTTCAATCATCACTTCTCCGACAATCTCTTCTAGTATGTCGAACAACGTGACCATACCGAGGAAGCCACCGTATTCATCGAGCACGAACGCGATTTCAACGCCGTTCTTTTGCATCATCTGCAGCACTTGGCTGGCCTCGCGTTGCTTTGGCACGATGAGCGGCTGCTTGATGCGTTTTAAAATTTGTGACGGCTCACGCAACGTCGCGAGCGTTAAAATATCACGGACATCGATGTAGCCGACGAACTCGTCGAGCGAATCGCGTCCGACTGGAAGTTTGTTGTGTTTGCTCTCATAAATCGATTTTTTAATATCGTCCATGTCATCCTCGAGGTCGACCCATTCGAGCATCGTCCGCGGCTGCATCAGTTCGTAGATCAACTGGTCGTGGAAAGCGAAGACGCGCTCGACTTGTTGCACTTCTTCATGGGCGAACGCCCCTTGCTGCGCCCCTTCGAACAACAACTGTTTGATTTCGAGCTCGGTCTCCCCACTCGACTGTTCTGCTTTCAAGCCGAGCAATTTGAACAAGAACAGTGTCGATTTCGATAAGATCCAAATGAACGGGCGCATGACTTTGCTGAACAAATCAAGCGCCGGAATGATCGACATCGTGACCTGTTCAGGTGACACGAGCGCAATCCGTTTCGGGACAAGCTCTCCGATGATGAGCGACAAATATGTGATGATCGTGACGACGACGACATAACCGACCGTCGGCGCGTACTGCGCGCTCATTCCGAGCTGTGCGAATAAGTCAGCGAGCGGTGTTGAAAAACGCGCGCCCCCGTAAGCCCCGTTGATGATCCCGATCAATGTGATCCCGACTTGGACGGTCGACAACAGGTCTGTCGGGTCTTTTGAATGTTTGAGCGCAATCTTGGCGCTGCGTTTACCTCGATTCGCCTCAACTTCAAGTTTTGCCGGTTTCGATGAGATGAGCGCGATCTCTGTCATCGCGAACACCCCGTTCAACACGATCAAAAATATGACGATCATTAAATCAATTACTATGGAAGAATCCACTTTTTTCATCACCTCTACGTATATTTCGTACTACTCCATCTCATCATATCAGAGATTCATTATCCACCTGTACCCGTTTTGCTCACGAAAAAAGCCACTTCATTGCGAAGTAGCCTGTTCCGTCGCTTGACGATCGATTGCTGCCGCCTGAGCTTGTTTGAATACAATCACCCCTAGTAGCAAGATCATCAACCCGATGACTTGGCCTGGTGACAATGATAACCGCGGCATTCCGAACGCTCCGAAGAGATCGACGCCGAGTGCCCAAATCAACTGGGAGACGAGAATGATTGAGACGGATAATGTCGGGCCGAGCAGTTGGATGCTGCGCATCACACAAAAGACGACACCGACACCGAGCAAACCACCGAGCGCGTAAATCGGTGAAATGTCGAACATGCCGCGGATGTTTCCGCCGAAAAGTGCGAGCGGGACGAGCGACCCGACGAATCCGACGATAAAGACGAGCACGGTCGTCGCCCAAGCTCCTAAATACACGTTCATTTTGGCATTGACCGCCGCTTGTACACTGATGAACGCGCCAGCCACCGCTGAACAAATGATTCCTACTAACATGAACTGCCTCCTTATTCATACACCATGCCATTGGCACGTTCGTTTAATCGTTTCGCATCGAGAATCGTCACTTTCGTCCGACTCCGTTCGACGAGTCCCTCGTCCGCGAACGCTTGCAGCGTCCGATTCAAGTGGCGATAGCTCGTCCCGAGCCATTCGGCGACTTCCTTCCGTTTCAACTGACTCATCTCTTGTTGGAACAACTCATTTCCTGACGCACTGAGTGAGACGAGATAGCCTGCTAAACGCTCTTCAAGCGTCGACATCAGATGATTCGAGGAGGCGTTCGCCTCAATAAATAACTTTTCCGACACCCCGCGGAGAAGATGTTCCGTGAACTCGATCGTCCGGTTATGCGTCCGCAGCGCTTCAAACGGGATGCGCAGACACGTGACCGCCCCTACAGCTTCGACCGTATGCAGGACGTCCCGGCCGCTGGCGTACTCAATATCGCCAATCAAAGACGGCGCCGTCTTCAACCGCAAGAGTCTCAGTTTCCCTTCCTCGCTCAACGTATAAATTTTGACGCGCCCCTCTAAAACGACGAACAACGACTCAATCGTTTGATCGTTCGCACACAACATCGCACCGGTGGGAAATGTCACGATCGACGACGCCGCGAGTGTCTCCGTCGAAAAAAGATGGTGCCAGTTAAGGCGTGTTAACGCAGCTTCAACCCCCATGTCGCCCCTCCTCACGTGAATGTATAAATCCCGATACCGACAACCATCAAGGCGAGTCCCATGATCTGACCTTGATTGACAGGCTTCTTCTTCACCCCGAACCAACCGTTCAAATCGATAAGGAACGCCCCGATCAATTGGGCGACGAGCAACACACAGATTGCCCACGTCACACCGAGTCGCTGGATGGCCGTCAGCTCTCCAAAGACGACGAAGACGCCAAACAACCCACCTAAACTGTAATACCAAGGCACACGCCGGAACGCCGTCATGTCTGCATCACGTTTGAACGCATAAATGCCCAAAGCGAGGATGAGTCCGACAAAGTGGACGATCGTGACGGACAACCAGGCCCCGACCGCGTAACCGAGCTTGGCGTTAAAAATACCTTGTAGCGCGATGAACGTGCCCGAGAGTACTGCAAAAATGATTCCCATACTTACCTCCTATTCTCCTCGTCTGACTGTACGCGAGAATAAGATGCTTGAAAAGGACATATGTCCAAAAAAAGAACAACCTAGGTCAAGCCTTAGGTCGTTCGCATCATTATCCTAAAATTTTCACGATTTCTTCCGCGACTTGCTCAGAAGACTGCGGGTTTTGTCCCGTGACAAGGCGATCATCGACGGCGACGTTGACAGCCCAATTGTCGGCTTTGTCAAAATCTCCGCCCTTCTCACGAAGTGCCGTCTCTAACAAGAACGGTACAGCTGAATCGAGTTGCATCTCGACTTCTTCAGCATCCGTGAATCCAGTCACACGCTTACCTTTCACGAGTGGTTCGCCGTTGCTCAACTTGACGTTGACGAGGCCGATCGGGCCGTGACAGACAGCTGCAACGATATTGCCGCTCTCGTATACGTCTCGAACGACACGCTGTAACGTCTCGCTTCCTGGGAAGTCGACGACTGTCCCGTGTCCACCTGGAAGGAAGACAGCATCATATGTCTCATCCGCTACTTGATCAAGGCGGACCGTATCTTTCAACAAGGTTTTCGTATTTAAGATCTCTTCCGGTAATCCGTCTTCTAGGCTGTTGGCATCGATTGGCACGTCTCCACCTTCGATACTAGCAATCGTTACTTTATAGCCTTGCTTCTCGAACAAAAGGTACGGTTCAGCGAACTCCCCGAGCCATAACCCTGTTTCGTGACCGTTCTCTAATTTATTGGCAGATGTCGTGACGATCAGTACGTGTTTAGACATGTGATTTCCTCCTTCTGAAATAAGCATACGAAATTAAATGTTCCCGTTGTGGTTCGATTCAAACCATCGAACGCTCGACACGATGAGACGTAATTCTTTTTTTGACCTGGTAATTTTTTTGAAACAGGAACGGCACCTGAACTCGTTATACTCGGATTATCAGTCATCAGGAGGGAACCATCGTGACCAAATCGATACTTGAATGGGGATTTCTCGCTGTCGCCGCTCTAATTGTCGTCCTCGTATTGCTCGGCGGAATGTGGACGAACATGTGACCTCGCTTCGCTGAGATGTCACATGATTGTTCGTTTGAAACACGCCTTAAATTGGGAACAGACACATGTTGTCCTATCGCCACATTCATTTGAGAAAGGATGTTGAATATGTCAGAACGCGTTTTCATCAGTCCCGCAAAGTATGTGCAAGGCAAGAATACGATTGACCGGATCGGGGAGTATGTCGGGCATTTCGGCTCACAGGCACTGCTCATCGCCGACGATATCGTCTGGCGCTTGATCGGGGAACGGGTGACCGCCTCGTTGACGTCGAGCGGTGTGAACGCCGAGAAAGCCGACTTCGTCGGGGAGGCGTCACGCCACGAAATCGAACGGATCGCCAAGGCGGCAGAAGCGAACGAGACGGCGTTCGTCATCGGCATGGGAGGCGGAAAAACGCTCGACACGGCCAAAGCCGTCGCCGATGCGCTTAACGCCCGCATCGTCATCGTGCCGACCATCGCCTCGACTGACGCCCCGACGAGTGCCCTCTCGGTCATCTATACGGATGAAGGTAATTTTGAGAGCTACCGCTTTTATAAGAAGAATCCCGATTTGGTCCTCGTTGACACGAAACTGATCGCCGAGGCTCCAGCCCGCTTCCTCGCCTCAGGGATCGCCGACGCGCTCGCGACGTGGGTCGAGGTCCGGAGTGTCCTCGCGTTCGGTGGCAAGACGATGGCAGGCGGCGTCCCGACGATCGCCGCCGAAGCGATCGCCAAACGCTGTGAAGAAGTCTTGTTCGATTATGGGATTCCGGCTTATGAATCGGTAAAAGCAAAAGTCGTCACGCCGGCGCTTGAAGATGTCGTCGAAGCGAACACGCTATTGAGCGGTCTCGGTTTCGAGAGCGGTGGATTGGCGGCAGCCCATGCCATCCATAATGGCTTTACCGCCTTAGACGGGGAGATCCATCATTTGACGCACGGTGAGAAAGTCGCGTTCGGAACACTCGTCCAGCTCGCGCTTGAAGGACGGACGCAAGCCGAGTTCGAACGGTACGTCGCCCTTTACATGGCGCTCGATTTGCCGGTCACACTTGAAGACGTGAAACTAAAAGACGCGTCACGAGAAGATATATTGAAAGTCGGTCAAGCAGCGACCGCTGAAGGGGAAACGATTCATAGCGGTTTCGACGTGTCGCCTGAAGATGTGGCCGACGCCATCATCGCCGCCGACCGTTACGCCCGCCTCTACCAAAGCAAACTGACCTAAAAAAACGAGGAACGGCTACTTGAGCTGTTCCTCGTCTTTAGTTGAAGTTACGAATGAGACGACGATGCCGAGCGCCATACAGCTGACTGTCAGCACGAAAAACGTCAGTTGATTCGCGTAAATGATGTTCGTGAACTGGTTCCAACCCGACGCGTACGCCGCATTTTCAGAAGCTCGTATCCCGTCCCGCAACGAACTTGCCTGCCCGAAGTTCACGTATAGACCGATCCCCGCCATCAATATGCTCCCGGCGAAGAGACCGACCCGCGCGAGACCGTTCACCGACGCGACCGTTCTCCTGGCGAGCCGGACGGTGATCCAAATGAACAACAAAACGAACGGCCAGCCGACCAATAAGACGAGCACGTATGGATTTCCTTCGCCCGCTGGCTCCGTATAGGCGGCCGTCATCGTCTCACCGAGCTTGAATAACATAAATGTGATGAGCGTGATGATGAACCACGCCTTGATCAACTTCTCCATGACAACACCTCGTCCCCAGTATACCAAAAACACCATGCGCTTTCGCACACGGTGTCAAGTCACTCTTTCGGACGAACGGCGTAATAGATCAAAATGACGAGCCACGTCCAAACCCCGGTAAAGATTCCGAGGATCGCGATGATGAAAAAACCGAGCGGGATCATCGATTTCGTCCGATTGTAGTCTTTCCACATATTCGATAACCCTTTGATATTGAAATACAAAAAGGCAAAGAATAGGACGAGCAATAACAACGGTAAGCCAAAAATAAGTTCCATATGCGTCCACTCCTCTCTTCTGTTGCACAGTTCTTGTCTATACAATCAGTTTACTTCGTTTAAGCCCCCCGGCACATCGGGCTGGGGCAGTACATCTATCGGGTCACGAGACGTAGACTGTCGTTTGAGTATTCCCTAATCACTCGTCTTTTCATCATTTCAAAAAAAGGGAAAGGAAAACTATCCATGCATAAGGGGGTCGTCCTAATGAAACTCATCCGCCTGCTGCTCATCCTCGTACTCGTCTTCACCGCCTCGTCTACTTATGCCGCCACCCCGTCGCCTCAGCCCGGCTACACGATCAAGACGACGAAACTATACTGGCGGGCCATGCAATCGTCACCGGTCGCCAAGACACTCCTCACAAACACACCCGTCCGTTACACAACGTACAATCGAAGCTGGTCGAACGTCTACATCGGGAGCACCCGCTACTTCACACCATCGAGCAATCTAAAGGCCGGTATCCCGAAACTCACGTCAACGGAGCGGTTGCGGCTCGTCAACAAGCAACATGGCCTGTCCGCGTCCTATCGGTCCAGTCAACTAGTCACGCTCACCATCCCGACCGTCTATGCGAAAGGAAGCGAACGGACGCTCATGGCTGCCGAGGCGGCGCACGCGCTCGCTCGTCTCTACTATGACGGCCGAAAACAAGGACACACGCTTTACGCATTGAGCGCGTACCGGTCCTACGCCACGCAAAAATCACTCTACAATTATTGGGTCAACGCTCGCGGCACGGCCTATGCCTCGATGTATGTCGCTCGTCCCGGCCACAGTGAACACCAAACCGGGCTTGCCGTCGATATGACGAGCGAGCAGATGCGGATGGGACTATACGCCTCGTTCGATCAGACACCTGAAGGGAAATGGATGATCCAGAACGCGCACCGCTATGGTTACATCGTTCGCTATCCAAAAGGGAAAGAAAAGATCACCGGCTACAACTATGAGCCGTGGCATCTCCGCTATGTCGGTGTGAAGGAAGCGACGACGATGAAGCAAAACAACTGGACGTTCGAAGACTGGTGGGCTAAACGCTAAGTCCGAGCATCTAGTCGCTAGGAAGCGAGGTGCCCCATGTATACTAGACTTGTACGAATTTGCAGAGGAGGACATCTCGATGTGGATTGTGATGAACAAACTAGATGTTGAAAAAGGGAAAGTCGATGCGGTCAAAGCCCGGTTCCAAACGACAAAAGGAATCGAGACGATGGACGGATTTATCCGCATGCAAGTGTTGACTGATACGTCTGACGAAACGAAAGATCAAGTCGTGATCATGACGACATGGCGCGACGCTGCGAGCTTTGAAAACTGGCGCGACAGCGGTGCCTATAAACACGCCCATAAAAAACGGGACGACGGCACGTCTGAAGTGAAGCCCGTCGTCCTCGGAAATACCGTCACCCAATACGAGGTCGCGATCGAACACATGGCCTCAACCGATCACGTATAAAATATCTTGCGGTCGAATAATACCGAGAAGCGGTTCACTGTCTTCCCCGGTCTCGGTGATCAAGAGCGCGTCGAGGCGCACGCCGTCTTTCATGTTGATGAAATGTTGGTGCGCCTCGATGACAGACGTCTCCTTCGAAACGAAACGGTAACGACGAAGGTGCGGATCGTGATGAAGTACGTCTTTAACTTGAACGCCCTCGAGTGACACGTGCGGGCCGTCGATTGTCTCGGCGAGCCAGCTGGTCACTCCTTTTTTTGTCAATAAACCACGCCACGATCCGTCAGTGTTATAGACCGGGAACTGGGAATAGTTTTTATCCCGAATCTCACCGAGCACCTCGACTAACGCGTCATCGGCATCAAACGTCGTCACGAGTTTACGAAACAGTGGGATGACTTGGCGCGGATGCAACAGCTCTCGTTCGACTTCGAGAATCAACTCGACGATCGAGTCGTGTGGTTCGGCGATAATGAAATCAGGCTCTCGTCGTTCGTGGACAATCGCATTGCGTAGCTGACTCATTTGGTGCAAGTCTTCTTTATACCGCTCGATGATCGGATTATGCTTGGCGAGACGGTTGACCATGTTGCTGAAGCTAAAATGTTGTCCGTCTCCCATCTCGCGGCTCAAATAATCTTCAATCCGGTGGTACGATGCGATAAATTCTTCGGCTCGACTCATATGTTCACTCCCTTATCGCCTATCTATACCCTATTTTTGAATCGTTTGAGCAGGAAACCACTCCTTCGTATCGAATGAATGGACATCACCTATTTTTGAAAGGAGGAGAGCCGATGGCGACCCCGATCCAGCAAGCTACGCCCTTATCCAATCAAGACGCGTTCCGCTCCGGGATGCGTGCCGGCATCCCGGTTGCGGTCGGTTATATTCCGATCGCGATCGCGTTTGGCCTCCTCGCCAAATCGTTCGACATGCCAAACGTCATCACGTTGGCCATGTCGTTGTTCATCTTTGCCGGTGCAAGCCAGTTCATCGGTATTCAATTGATCATGGCCGGCTCGATGTATTGGGAAATCGTCTTGACGACGTTCATTTTGAACTTGCGCCATTTCCTCATGTCGGCCTCGCTGTCGCAACGGATCGAGACAACCTCGAACCGTTTCCTGGCTGCCATCGCATTCGGGGTGACCGATGAAACGTTCAGTGTCGCCTCGACTCGAAACGAAGCGACACGTGGCCACTTCGTGCTCGGTTTGAACTTGATCGCCTTTTTCGCTTGGAACGTCGGGACATGGATTGGCGTATTTCTCGCCTTCGGTCTCCCCCAGTCGGTCCAGGCGAGCATGGGCATCGCCTTGTACGCCATGTTCATCGGGTTGCTCGTCCCATCGCTCACGCGAAAACCGGTCATCGTCGTCGCGGCGCTTGCCGTCGTGACCCAAGCCGTGCTCTATTGGGGTGTCGCCCCGTTCATTCCGCTATCATCGGGTTTGAGCATCATCATCGCGACAATCGTCGCCGCCGGGGTCGGCGCCCTGCTTTATGAACAGGAGGGCGTAACATGATCAGTCTGTTCCTGCTCGTCCTCGCTATGGCGCTCGTCACGTACGTCCCGCGGCTCGTGCCGCTCCTTTGGCTGCGCGAATTGAAGTTACCGCCGCTCTTGAAGCGCTTCTTGTTGTTCACGCCGTATGCCGTGCTCGCGAGCTTGATTTTCCCGGGCATCCTCTATTCGACGAGCAGCCTGTCGTCAGCTTTGGCCGGAGGCGTCTTCGCCACGATGCTCGCCTTGCTGCGTGTCAACTTGATGCTCGTCGTGCTCGGCGGCATCCTCGGGGTGTACGTCGTCGAAACGTTCATCTGACAAACAGGTCTGTCTCCACGGAGACAGACCTGTTATCGTTTAGGCGGACAACGCCTCACGGCGCAACTGAACGAACACATCTACGAACGACGCGTCCCATTGGGTGCCGCGCCCACTCTCTAAAATCGACAGCGCCTTCTCGACAGGCATTCCTTGTCGATACGGACGGTCTGATGTCATCGCGTCGTAGGCGTCAGCGATCGCCATGATACGGCCGAAGAGCGGGATGGCTTCACCGGACAAGCCGTCTGGATAGCCGTTCCCGTCGATTCGTTCATGGTGTGACCGTACACCCGTCATGAGCGGCTGGAGTGAGACCGGCAACGTGATCTGATTCAAAATATGAATCCCAATTGTCGGATGCTCTTGAATTTGGGCGAACTCGTGGTCTGTCAGCTTTCCTTCTTTCAACAAAACGTCGTCACGAATCCCGATCTTTCCGATATCATGAAGCAGCGCCGACTTGCGGAGTAATTCGATTTGTGCCTGCGGCAGACCTAACGCATACGCCAGTTCGACAGAGTAGGCGGCCACTCGTTCCGAGTGGCCTGCCGTGTAGGAATCACGGGCATCGAGCGTAGCCGCAAACAAGACGAATAAGCTGTTCAGCAGTTGCTCGTTTTCTTCTCCCCGTTCATTGACGTTCTTCACCATCTGATTGAACCCGTTCACCAACTGCGAGAACTCATCAGCATACGGATTGTCGATCGGTTTCAACTCGCCGGCATCGAGCTGTTCGATCCCTTGTGTCAACGTGGCGAGCGGACGCTTAATGTTGTCGTATAGGAGCAGGCTGCTGAACGTCGCGACACCGACGATCACGACCAAGATCAACCCGGCCCAACGCCAATATGCGTCGACTTGATCGACGGTCGACAGTTGTACGCCCGAAGCGAGAATAAACAACATGACCGGAAACACCCCGATGACGAGCATACTGATCAAAAGCTTCGTCCGGACGCTAATTGACTGGTACGACGCCTGGAGCGGTGTATCGTACAGCTGCTCACTTTGATCTTGTAAATGAAGCAACAACGGCTCGACCGATCGATACGTCAAGAAGAACTCGATGAGCGCATGTAAAATCGCAATCAATACCGCCCCAAAAGCCGCCATTCCAATCAAACGGTACGGCAAATTGATCCAGTGTTGTTGAATCGCCAACGCGGTCAAGCTCATCGCCGGCACTGAAAGGCCAAATAAATGCGGCCCTAGTATACGCTTCACCGTCAACGTCGGAAAGTGACTCGTCTGATCGAACGCCTGTTGAAGCGCTTCGTAACTAGGCGTCTTACTTCGAAAGACGCTCTGAATCGGCCCGATGTGACGCCGATACATGACTAGCTCCAAACTGATCATGACCACACCCGACACCGCCATGATGGCAAACAAAGACATCACTTCAGCACGGGACAGTTCGAGCGTCTGGAAGATGAACAGACCCCCGACTCCGAACACCGCGATCCCTGAACCGACGATGTAATTCATGATTAACGTATTTTGAAAGCGTTCAAACACTTTGATCCCTCCTATTCTTCCCCGACTTCTCTCTTACTGTTTATCGACCAAAAATCACCATTTTTCACAATCAAAAAAAGCGAGCCTCTCACTAGAGAGACTCGCTCAGTTCACTGATTATGGACGAAGTGGACCTTCGTTGTCGTCAAGTGAACGGTTATCTTGATCTGGCGTGACGTTTTCATGGAACGGGTTCGGTTCTGGACCGTCCACGTTCGTCACATCCGTTGTCCGATTCGTTTCACGTTTCGACTGATCGATACCTTGCTTCGCCTGTCGCTTCGCAGCTTCGGCTTCTTGATTCATTTGTGCTTTCTCTTGTTCGAGACCCTCTTTTGATACTTCCGTCTCGTCGATGCTCTTCTCAGCTTTTTTCAAGTAGCGAGCTGCTGTTTCACGTCCACCGAGACCGAAGGCAAGGCCGAACGCAAGGGCGACAGCACCGAGGATAAGCAGGAACGCCGTATTGACGATCATCGGTGCGATGCCGAGCTGACTGATGGCCATGAAGAAGGCGATCCCGAGAATCGCATACTTCGCGACGTGGCGTAGTACGCTCGGTTGACCTGACGCATCGACGAGCACGCTGCCGACGAGACGCTCTGCCATATTGGCGAGCCAGAAACCGACCGCCAAGACGATGATGGCTGCAATGACCATCGGCAAGTAAGCAAAGATTGCAGTTGCGAGCGAGGCCATGAAGTCGAGGTTAGCGACTTGTAGGGCTTCCGACACGAACAACAAGATGATGATGATTTGAACGATCGTGCCGATTACTTGAGCAATCGACGTCGATGATGTCGAACGTCCACCGAGACCCATCTTGCTTGCGAGCGAGTTGACGCCCAAATTCTCAAGAAGTGATATGACCACCCCTTTGAGCCATTTGGCAACGAACACACCAGCGAGAATCAAGACGATTGCGACGATGATGTTCGGAATCATGGCCAAGACGTTGTTCAACATGGAGATGGCAGGGTCTGAGATGCCTCGAATGTCGAGTGCCTCAAGTGCTGAGATTGTGACCGGGATCATGATCAAGATGAAGACGACCGTACCGACCGCTTTCGCCAGGCTTGACCCTTTCACGTAATCTGCCAAGTGAAGTTTCTCGGCAAACTTGTTGAGTCCTGCCGCTTCCAAGAACTTCGTCAAAATATCGCGGACAATTTTCGCGACGATATAGCCGATCGCAAAGATGAGTGCCGCTGCGACGAGTTTCGGAATGAAAGCGAGGAAACTGTTCAATAAGTCTTCAAACGGTCCACTGATGCCTCGGAGACCGAGCGCATCAAGGACGGCAGGAAGTGCTAGCAACAACACCAAGTAGAAGACAATGTTTGCGACCGTGTCGACCCATTTCGTCTGGTTGACACTTGTCGACTCCTGACCTGTCTTCTCCATCAACTTGCTCAAGTTGAGGCGATGACCAGCCATTTGAATCGCTTTTTTCAAGAGCGTCGCGATAATCCAGGCGACGAGTAGAATGAGACCTGCTTTGACGACTCCAGTAATTAAACCTGAGAAGCCTTCATAGATTTGACTAAACGGCTGCGTGATCGCTGGCACGTTCATAAATTCAAAGATGATTAAGAATGCGAGAAGTAATACTCCAAAGAAAACGACTTTCGCGATGATTCGTTCAGGTGTCCACCGCTTTTCTTCTCTTCCGGGTTTACCAGGCTCCCCTTCTTGTTTGACACCAACACGATCGTCGAGGCGTGCTTTACGCAGCGCTTTACGCGTCACGTTTTCCAAAACTTTTGCCAAAATAAAACCGACGACAAGGACAAGAAGTGCAAGCAAGAGCTCTGGCAACCAAGACATGAACGTGTTGAAATTATACGTTGTATCGTTCATCCGACATCTTCCTCCAATCTCTTTTTAAAAAATGATTATTATTTCATACGACTCTCTGTATAAATACCAACATTTTCATATGCCTAAACATAGACAATTCTCACCCTTGAATAAATATTAACTGGGAAAATGATTTTCTAGGAAAATTTTCCCTCAAGAAACAAGGCGTGTCTTTCTAGTTCAAATATGATACGAATTAAGAAGAGTCTTTTTAAGGAGGAGTCAAGATGAACATCGCCCTGATTGCCCACGACAAGAAAAAAGATGATTTAATCGTACTCGTCAAAGCCTATTCTCACATATTAGAGAAACATCATTTGTTTGCGACGGGAACGACCGGAACACGTGTCGCCGAAGCGACGGAACTTCCGGTCCATTGCTTTAAGTCGGGACCGCTCGGTGGTGACCAAGAAATCGGCGCCTCGGTCGCCCGTGGCGAGATGGATATGATCATCTTCTTCCGCGACCCGTTGACCGCCCAACCCCACGAGCCGGACGTGAGTGCATTGATGCGCCTCTGTGACGTCTACTCGATCCCGCTCGCCACAAACATGGGTGGAAGTGAAATCTTGATTCGCAGCATCGAACAAGGCGACTTTGAATCGCTCAAACTTTCCCATAACGACGAACCGCCTGTATGACTATTTTATATAGAAGAGAGGAATTGTCCTGAACCCACATATATCGAACGATCCGACCGTACAGCAATTTTACGAACAAGTGCGAACACATCTGTCTGAACTGTTAGACGACAACTCAACAGCGGAGCGCTTGCTCAACAGTTTGGCCGGGTATATTCAACAAGCAGAAAGAAGCGGTCAATCCCTCGACGGCCTGACGAGTCAAGACCCACGCGCCTATGCGATGTTCTTGATCGAAAAACCAAAAACGAACGACGAGTATCGTCGCCGTTACCGCTCCATCATCGAGCAGTCGGGCGAACTTAAAACGCATGAGAAGGTGCAGGCGAACCGTGAGTTCGACTGGGCCGTAGAGCGGTTGAACGAGACGCAGCTCGAACTTCAAGACATCGAAAAGCGTGACGTCTCGTTTCTCGCCTATACAAAAATCGAGGCGATCAAATCGTCTCGCCGCATTTGGAACCAGTTCGGCTGGCTGCTCGGCATGGTGCTCGCGTTCGCTTACGCCAACCTGTTGCTCGTCATGGACGACTTGTTCAGTCTGCGGCTGTTCAGTGCACCGACGGCTTCGTATCCGCTCGATTACTTCGCCTTCGTGCTGCCTGTCTTACTGACCGGTGCCGTCTTCGGTTTACTGACGCGCTTCCGTCACCACTTTCAGACGATCGGACGGCGCATCTTGTTCGCACTGCTCATCATTCTCGTGTATGTCGGCTTCGTGATCCTGATCCAACCGCTCCTGTTCACACTCGGATGGTCATTTTTGATTCAATTGACGCCCGTCTACGCGCTAGTGTTGTTAGCGATCAGCGGCTTCATGGCGCTGTGGACACTTGCCGAGTTTGTCTGGAAGAGCACGCGTTGCCATCTCGGGAACGATACGATGACAATTTATTATTAATGACGCCAGTCTCAGATGAGATGGCGTTTTTTGTTTGAATATTCGTCAGAACGGAAATTACTATTACCGTGACGTCAATTCAATCGTAAGACCAGATGATAAAGGGGGCAGACCATGTCAGACCGTAAAATGATCGGGTTATTTCATAGCGAGCAAGAAGTGATGGACAAAGTGGACGAACTCAAAAAGGCCGGGGAAGCGGAGAAGAACATGCACGTCGTAGCCAAGCGGGACGGGGAAATTTCCGCATTGCGCTATCATACCGACGTTAATGCTGAGTCCGGGATTCGTGATGTAAATTGGCTAGATCGCGTCAAAGCATTCCTTCACGGCAGCGACCGGATTCGCGATGAGCTACGTAATATGGGTCTTAGCGATGCCGAGGCCGAGGAATATTATGCAGCCATCGACGACGGCAAACTGTTGCTTTACGTCGATAGACATTCGTACGAGCGCTATCCGAATATGTATAAAAAAGACAGCGAGCTCGACCACGATAAAGGGGAAAAGGCAGACGGCATCGCATTCGACGCCAAACCGTTCAATGATCATGATGAAGAACCAAGCGGTACGAAAGAAGATTCGATTGTACGAGGACATTCCGGCTTAGAAGACCATCGCCGATTATAAGGAGGAGACAACCATGAGTGAGAAACGATTTATTAGCATGTACGACACGCAAGAATCAGCTCTAGGAAAGATTGAGGAGCTACGCGCCAAAGGATACAAAGACTCAGACATTTACGTCGTCGCCAAACATGAGGACAGCGTCTCGATTTTGCGCCGTAAAACGGACGTGCACACCGAGGCCTCGCACGATACGGGTTGGTTCGATAAAGTCCGGTCGTTCTTGAGCGGTCACGAAGACGTTCACGCCGGGCTCCGCAACATGGGGCTGAGCGAAGAAGAAGTGAATCGCCATTACAGTGACGTCGAGGCCGGCAAGATTTTGATCTATGTCGATGAAGACTATGAACGCCGTCACAATGAAGGTTTGACGATTGATTCGACGCCTTATAACGAGTCGAAACACGATACGAGCCATCAAGGACATCATACTGCTGACGGTTTGGAAGTCGATTCGAAGCCGTTCAACGAATCAAACGACAAGTCAACTACTCGAGAGCATCGCAATGACGACGGTCTAGAGATCGACTCAAAACCGTTCAACGAATCCTCATCAGACAATCCGAATCGGGCCGTCGATCCAGAGCAAGACACACTGGACGAAAAGGCCAAACTGAACGATAAAGAAGCGAAGCTTCGTGGTCTCGATGACCGTGCTCTACGCAACGATGTTGAAGATCCAGACAACATTCGCCGCTTTTAATGGACAGACAAGAGGAACCTGACACATGACGTCAGGTTCCTCTTTTTTTACGTCAATCGATTTTTTGGTTCTTTCCCTTCGAGTACGTTGACGATGGCTTCTCGGTTGAGCGCCATCATCGAGAGGCGTGTCTTGATCGTGGCGCTGCCGATATGCGGGAGCGTCGTGACGTTCGGAAGCGTCAAGAGCGGATGGTCCATCGCCACCGGCTCTTTCGCGAACACGTCGAGCCCCGCCGCCCAAATTTGCTTGGCTTTCAACGCCTCGTACAGTGCCGACTCATCAATGATCTCGCCGCGGGCGACATTGATGAAGACGGCCGTGTCTTTCATTTTGGCAAACTGGTCGGCGCCGATCATGCCACGCGTCTGTTCGGTGAGCGGTGCGAGCACGACGACGAAATCCGACTGCTCGAGCAAGTCATCAAGTTCAGCGTAGACGAATCCGTACATCGACTCCGATTCATGACGACGCGTCCGATTATGGTACAAGACGTCCATGTCAAAGCCGCGGGCCCGGCGTGCGACCGCCTCGCCGATGCGTCCCATCCCGATAATCCCGAGCTTCGCCTGATGCAGGTCCATCCCGACGTAGCCCATCGGTGTCCACGATTTCCATTCCCCCGCCCGCAAATCACGTTCTGCCTCTCCGAGCCGGCGCCCGGTCATCATCATGAGTCCGAACGCGAGGTCCGCTGTCGTCTCGGTCAAGACGTCCGGTGTGTTCGTCACGACGATGCCGTGCTGTTTTGCCGCTTCGATGTCGATGTTGTTATAACCGACGGCCAAGTTCGAGATGACTTCGAGGTCAGGCGCCTGTTCGATCAACTTGCGGTCGATCGTGTCGCTGAGCATCGTCCATAGCGCATGAGCCGATGCTGCTTCTTTTAACAAGACGTCACGCGGTACGCTCACCGCCTCTTCGTCCCACATGCGGACGTCATACTTGTCTCGCAGCGGCGCCACTGCTTCTTCTGGTAGACGTCGTGTGATGTAAATTCGTTTCTTCATATCCATTCCCCCTGTTCTCTCTCATCGTAACAAACTTCGAATCAAGATTTGTCTTTCGACATCGGATTCTCTTTTATGAACTGATCGAACAATGAACTAAAGTCACTGTTGAGCAGTTGCTCGATCGTCTTCGAGGAGTCCATCGCATTGCGATACGCGACTTCATTGATGGCAAGTCCTATAGCCCAGGTGATCCCGGATGCGACTGTCGCATTGATCACACTCGCCGCCGCGTTCGCACCTGGGAAGAACTTCATGACGTTCAACAACAGCGTCTTCGAAAGCGTCCGTCCGATTTGCGGGATGATCGTGCTACCAATCAACGTTTTCAACATGTCATCGCTCGCTTTGACACCCCAATAACGGAACAAGTGGACGCTCATCGTCACTTGGATCGGTGTCAACGCGATCGCATCCGCGAACGGGAGTGGCACGGCAGCAGCCGTCCCAGCACTCGCGACATAGCCCGAGATGATTCGGTTCGCCTTCTTGCGTTTCAGCTTGAGCATCGCTTCGCTCTCCGCATGAATCTCCATGAGCAATCCTTCTTGAAGTGACTGGTCGAGCTGGTCGACCGACCATGTGACGAGACGTTCCCAGTCAAGGTGGTCCCGAAGTTCAGCATCGTTCAATAACTCACCGGCGACACTCACCTGAAAAATTGCGTCTTCCGGTACGACTCCAGCTAATTCGTTTCGCAACGCCGTCAATTCATCCATGTCGACTTGATCGATTTGCGTCAATAAGACTGCGACAGAAGTGACGTCGTTCAACTGTTTGATCAGCGTCCGATCGAGCGGTGTGACCCGTTTCATCGAGGCGTTGATAGCGTACCAGACGAGGTGCATCTGCTCGGCCGCAGGTTTTGTCTGCGTCCGTTCGACGAAGCCGATGACTTCATCGGCATAAGCCTGTTGACGCTCACTTCCGATCTCGTACCCTTCGCTATCGTAGAGGACGATTGCGATGTCATCACTCATGAACTGGTGGATTCCACGCGTCACCGGCTCGCCGGCCGCCACTTTCGTCAAATCACGACCGAACACATGATTGACGACCGAGCTCTTCCCAGAACCGGTCGCACCGGCGATTAAAATGTTCGGCTTCTTGACTTCGCCTCGCAGACGACCCAACTCTTCTTTCAAATCGTACGTATCTAAATTAAATGGCGCTTTTTTCTCCATATGACTTCCTCCTCATTGATTGAGCGTACGCCCAAGCTGCTTCATCTCGTTCTCGAATCCACGTTGCACGTCCTGAACAATCGCTTCCCTGACCGTCTCATACTGTTGGTCGATGGCTTTTTTGATGCCCCGCTCCGCTGTCCGGCGCTTGAACGCCCAGTAAATGAAATGAATACCCGGAATCATCCCGAGCACCATCTTTCGAATCGTCCGCTTAAATGAATAATCAAAGCCGAGTTCGACCCGGCGCGTCTTGAAACCGACGTCCGCCTTTTTGCCGACGAGCGGATAGCGCTCCATCAGTTGAATGTAATGACGGACCCCCTGCGCCATCGCTTCTTCTGTCGTGAGCGCGGCCTGTTCGAGCGTGCTCTCCAAATCTTTTTCGATTTGACGCGCTTTCCAGCTGATCATCGCTTGCGGGGTGATCATCCGAATTTTTTCAGCCGAACGGTAACTCCGGTCGCGCCACGCTTCGAGCTCGTCCAATAAATGCCGGGTCAAGTTGAGCGGTAATTTCCGCTCGACATCCTGCCAGAGGTTCGTTCGATTACGTTGCCAGACCGCCTCATAACCGAGCGTCGGTACGACTTGTCCGCTCAACAGCTTTTTCTCGACACTGTTCACCCGGATCATGGCGTCACGATTGATGCCAAGTTCTCGCATCAAGACGTCTTCCATCGCCTCGGCTTTCTCCACGTTCATCGCGCTGTCCGGATTATAGTTCGTCAAGATGATGGTGACGTTACTCTCTTTCGCGTAAAGCGGCTTCAAAATCGCCTCGAGCTCATACGTTTCGACACGACCTGAGTTGATCGACAGCAAATAATAAATCGTGTGGAACCAGTCAGCGATGTCGAGTGCCCCTTCCCGCTTATTGACGACGGCGATGACCGCTTCATGCCATTCTTCAGACCGGTCGGCTTCAAGCCCCCACGTATCAAAAAAGCGGAACAAGATCCCGCGTTCAAGATCGTAATACTCGTATTCGTGCAGGCCTTCTGCCGTCACCGGGCTGCCCGCCCGTGACTCGGCCACGTCACGTCCGTAAATATAGTTCAAGAAGGCGCTCTTGCCGACGCCTGTTTTTCCCGCGATCAATATGTTCGAGACAAGCCCCGTGTTGTCCATTTGGTTCCCCCTGCAGTCGTTGTATAATACCATTATACTAAACGGCCGCTTTTGAAACGTCCGACGGAAGGATGAGACGCATGCTTCACCACGTAGAGCTCTATGTTTCTGACTTGAACAAAAGTTTAATCGCTTGGGATTGGCTCCTCACAGAGCTTGGGTATACGGTATACCAACAATGGGAACACGGAAAAAGTTATCGTCATGGTGAGACGTACCTCGTCTTCGTTCAAACCGAACCGGCATACCTCGAACCCTCGTATCATCGGAAGCGAACAGGACTGAACCACCTCGCCTTTCACGCTGAATCGGTTGAGCAACTCGAATCTTTTCGCAGCCGCTTGTCCCGTTACGGCTTCAACGAGCTGTACGCCGACCGGTTTCCGTATGCCGGCGGTCCGAACTACGTCGCGCTCTATTTCGAAGACCCGGATCGCATCAAAGTCGAACTCGTGGCGACGATGTGAACGGATACAAATCCCCTCACCGAAAGTTTGTGAAAACAATTGCAAACTTTTTTAAGACCTCCTAGACTTAAGTTGTCTAAAGGAGGTCTTATTCAAATGGAAAAACAAGTTATCGATTATATGGAAGAAGCCGCCCATAAAAAAGCGACGCTGCTTCATCATTCGTTCGGTCAATATGCACTTCGCTCAATCGTCGCCGGTTTTTTGATCGGGATCGGCGTCGTCTTCGCTTTCACGGTCGGAAATATGTTTATCGACGTACCAGGGACGATGCTGTTTGCCGGCATGAGTTTCTCGGTCGCGCTCGTCTTTATCGTCTGGATGGGCGGAGAATTGTTCACGAGCAACACGATGTACTTATATACCGGTGCGAAGCGCGGGCGTGTCGCATGGAGTGATCTCATCAAAGTGTGGGGCATCAGCTGGATCGGCAACTTGGTCGGCGCGCTGTTGTTCACGATCCTCGTCATCGGTGCCCACAGCATGGGTGACATGAATAGTGACCACTTGCTCGCAGTCGTAGCTGCTAAAAAGATGGGCGGTGACGCACTCGCCATTTTCTTAAAAGGTATCCTTTGTAACGTACTCGTCTGTATCGCCATCTTCATGCCGCTCAAGACGCAAAACGACGTCGCCAAAATCATGTTGACGATGCTACCGGTCGTCGTTTTCTTCGCCGCCGGCTTCGAACACTCGATCGCCAACATGGGCGTCTTCGGACTCGCCCTTTATTATGCACCGTCTGAAGCGATCAACATCGGACTCGCGCTCTATAATCTCTTCTTCGCCACACTCGGCAATATCGTCGGCGGCGCCTTGTTCGTTGCCGGCACATACCTCCATTTGAACGCAAAACCTGGGACGGCGAACGTGGAAGCACTCCGCCAGAACGCATAACAAGACAGGGGCCCCGATGCAGGGCCCCTGTTGTTGCGTAAATTATCGTTTAGATGAATCAGCTGCAGCGACTTGGACCGCTCCTTCTGCAACTTCGTCCTCTTCGACGTCCCAACACTCCGTGTTCTCGATGCCGAGCTTACGGGCCGAGAAGCGTGGGTTGAGACCTTGGGCCCGTTGTTCTTCATAGTCACGAAGGACTTTGAAGGCAATACCACCGAGCAATGTGATGGCCGAAATGTTAATTAACGTCATCCCTGCCATGAACAAGTCGGCGAGACTCCACACGAAGCCGAGACTAGCAACCGCTCCGATGAAGACGAACGCCATCGTTGCGATACGGAATCCAAGAACTGCCGTCTTACTCTTCTTGATGAACTCGATGTTCGTTTCGCCGTAGTAGTAGCTTCCCGCAATCGAACTGAAAGCGAACAAGAAGACGCTGATTGCGACGAAGGCTGGCGCCCACGCACCGATTTGTTCAGTCAATGCATTTTGGAGCAAGACGATCCCTTCACCGTTCCCTGTCGCGTAGCTGTCCGACAGAAGAATGATGGCTGCTGTTGCTGTACAGACGATCAACGTGTCCAAGAAGACACCAAGCGCTTGAACGAAACCTTGTTTCGCTGGGTGCGACACTTCTGCCGCTGCTGCCGCGTTCGGGGCTGAACCCATACCGGCTTCGTTCGAGAAGAGACCCCGACGGACACCCATCGAAATGGCCGCACCGACCGAGCCACCGAACGCTTGCTCAAGGCCGAACGCGCTCTTGAAGATCAAAGCGAACACACCCGGGATCTCCGTGATGTTAACGACGACGACATAACCAGCAATCAATAAATATAATCCGGCCATGACCGGTACGACGATTGCCGAGAAGTTCGCGACACGGTGGACGCCACCGAAGATGACGATTCCTGTAAGAACAACTAAGATAGCTCCACCGACGACTGCGTCGATGCCGAACGCGTTGTCAAACGCGGCTGCGATCGTATTCGATTGTACCGAGTTGAAGATAAGACCAAACGTCACGGCGATCAAGACGGCAAACACGATGCCGAGCGCTCGGTTGTTGAGCCCTTTTTCAATGTAGTAAGCTGGTCCGCCGCGGTATGCGACGTCATCTTTCACTTTATATACTTGGGCAAGCGTACTCTCAATCATCGCTGTCGCACCACCGAGTAAAGCGACGATCCACATCCAGAAGACTGCTCCCGGTCCACCGACCGTTACAGCCACTGTGACCCCGGCTAAGTTCCCGGTTCCAATCCGAGTAGCCGCTCCGATGAAGAACGACTTCGCTGAGCTGATGCTCTTCTTGTCTGTCGCATCCGATTTTTCTGTGATGACGCGGAACATCTCTTTTAAGTAGCGGAATTGCATAAATCGTGTTTTAACCGTGAAGTAAATTCCGGCTCCTACGAGTACGACGATTAGGACGTATGTCCATAAAATGTTGTTCATAAAATCGACGCTTCCCTGCAGCATGTTCTGTACGGCTTCCATAAATAAGTTCCTCCCTGTTGTGGAAATCTAAGTTGAAGATTTTTTTATGATGTCTTAGTTCTGAATTATACAAAGATTCTGACAATTAGCAACAATTTTTTTATAGGTGTCTTCACAATTTCGTCACATAAAAATAGACAAGAAGCCCGAAAAACAAACACTTAAAGCGCTTACATACTATTTCGGAAGAATGAATAAATCATCATTTTTATTTTTTTATTTGATTTAAGGTTTCATCTTTTTGAAGAAACTCCATCTGTGTGACTTCAATGACCGTCATATCATTGATGCGTCGCCTGATTGACCCCAACAAAAAAACAGTCGCTCGCATGAGCAACTGCTTGGTTTATACGCCGGTCCGTTTCTTCTGGTTGTTCGGCTTTTTCGTCAACTGGTTCGTCAACGGTTTTTGCTTCGTCCCACGAAGTCCTGTCGGCACTTTCGTTTCGTTCTGTTTCTTCTCGGCGAGTTTTTGCTTCATCGCCTCTTGGAAACTCAATTTCTTTTCACTCATATCATTCACCTCCAGCTTCGATCACTTTTACCCGACCGACCTGTCCATCGTTTAAGCGTACTTTAATGCCGTGCGGGTGACTTGGCGAGTTCGTCAAAATGTCTTTGACGACGCCTTTCGTCAACTTCCCGCTCCGCTGATCTTGTTTCAGGACGATCTGGACGTGGAGTCCTGGGCGAATGTCCGCGCGTTTCTTACCATCCATACCCGACACCCCTTTCCGTATAGTCAACCTCTATCATATGCTCTTTTCCCGCATTTGTCACAGTCTATTCAAACGGACCGACCTGACCAAGCGTCTTCGTCAAATAACTTTGATCGGTCGCAAACGTCGTCACGCCTTGTCCCCACGCGATTGAGACATCGACCCGTCCCCTGTTGAACGCAATCGTTAAAATCGTCCGGCCGCTCTCATTTTGAAGTTGGGCCTTACCACTCAATTGCTCATACGCTTCGGTAAGGTCTCGTCCAAACGAGACATAGTCAGCTGTCCGGACCATTTCTGCGTCTCGAGCGAGGACGAGTTTTAGCGTCGTACGATTAGCCTCAGCAATGATGAATCGAACCGTGACGTCGTCGTTCCCGAGTTCGATCTGATGCATACTGATCCCCTCCTAAAAGACACCTCCCGAATGGAAGGTGTCTCGTCATTATAAGCGATATAACCGGGCTTCAAACGGCTTCAGCATGAACCTGTCTTGCTCGATCGGTTCCGGGTCCACCTCATTTGTCAAGACGAGTGTCGCCTCGTCAAGACCAGGCAGCGTCGTCTCGGCCGGATTCGCCGTCAAGTTGACGAGCACATAAAAGCATTGTTGCTCGAACTTGCGCTCATACGCGAATACTTGCAGATGTTCCGGCAAGAGATCACGGTAACTTCCATACGTGAACGTCTCCTCGGCTCGGCGCAGACGGATCATCGCCTTGTAGAACGACAGAATCGAGTTCACGTCTTTAGACTGTGCTTCCACGTTCAACGTCTCATACTCGGCATGGATTGGCATCCACGGGGTGGCTGACGAGAAGCCGCCGTGCAGCGAGGCGTCCCACTGCAACGGCGTCCGGACGTTGTCGCGCGACGTCCCCCAAACGTGTTGCATCGAGTCGATTTCACTCATCCCGTTCGCGATCCGTTCGAAGTACTCGTTCTTTGTCGCGACGTCATCGTAGTCGTGAATCGATGGCAACGGCACGTTCTTCATACCGATTTCTTGTCCTTGATAGATGAACGGCGTCCCGTGCATGAAGAAGTACATCATCCCGAGCGCGGTCGCACTCTCGCGCCAATAATGGTTCTCGTCCCCGACGAGCGAGACGGCACGCACCATGTCATGGTTCTCGATATAGAGGGCGTTCCACCCTGTTTCAAGCAATCCTTGTTGCCACTTGTCAAAAATACGTTTCAGTTTGACGACGTCAAGCGGGGCGAGCCGGGACTTGCGCATAATATCGACGTGGTCGAAATGGAACGCCATGTTCATCGCCCCGTTTCCAGGTCCCATCCACAGGTCGGCCGCTTTCGGCTCGATCCCGTTCGTCTCCCCGACCGTCATGATATCGTACTTGGCGAACGTCTCTCGCTTCATCTCTTGGAGGTACTCGTGGATCCCCTCGATATTTGAATACATCGAGAACGCCGTGACGTGACGTTTGCCATCCGGGGAAGGCAACATCGTCTCGGTCGGCATCTTTTTAATGTGGCTGATCGCATCGACCCGGAACCCATCGATTCCTTTATCGAGCCACCAGTTGATCATATCGTAGACCGCACCGCGCACTTCTTCATTCTCCCAATTCAAGTCAGGCTGTTTTTTAGAGAACACGTGAAGGTAGTGCTGCTCGGTCGCCACGTCATATTCCCAGGCCGAGCCGCCGAAAATGCTGGCCCAGTTGTTCGGTGGCTCGTCTTCTGATCCGTCTCGCCATATATACCAATCCCGCTTCGGGTTGTCTTTCGAACTTTTCGATTCGACGAACCATGGATGTTCGTCTGACGTATGGTTGACGACGAGGTCTAGCAATAGCTTCATCCCTCGCGCATGGACCGCGCTCAGCAACGCATCGAAATCTTCCATCGTCCCGAACTCTTCCATAATGTCTTCGTAATCGCTGATGTCATAGCCGTTGTCATCGTTCGGTGATTTGTACATCGGACAGAGCCAGATCACATCGATGCCGAGGTCTTCCAAGTAATCAAGCTTTTCGATAATGCCACGGAGGTCGCCGATGCCGTCCCCGTTCGAATCTTTGAAACTACGCGGGTATATTTGATAGGCGATGGCTTCTTTCCACCATGCCCGGGCGATGCCTTGCTTCTCACTTTGTCTGAACGCCGTCTCCATACGTCAAATTCCTCCTAAGCCTACGATTAGTATCAATGAAGGTACATACCACTGTTTGAGTAATTCTAATCTTACAATAGCATTAGTGCAAGCGTTTGCAAAGAAGCGCAAATAAAAAATGCAGTCTTAGAGACTACATTTGTTCAACCGTCGTCACTTGTTCACAGAACGTACCGATCGCGTCGGCCAATCGAGCGCGATCATGGTCCATCGTCGCCACATGGTACGATTGCTCCAAAACGATACGCTGCTTCGGTGCCTGAATCTTGTCATACAACCATATCGAATCTTCCGGCGGGACGACGTGGTCGACAGCGGAATGGATGACGCACGTCGGAACTACTACGTCAGACACACTAGGCCGAACTTCCTCGATTAAAGCGAGCAATTCGCGAATGGCCGACGTCGGTACTTTGTCGTAGACGATCTCATACACATCATTTGCCTTGATATCCGGCTCGTCCTCGTCGATGAAGCGACAGACGTCGTCAGCCGCATGACACGCGTAGCCCGGTACAGACAACGCCGCGTTGATTGTGATGACGGCGTCGGCAAGGCCAGCGAGCGCGGCTTTTAAGGCGAGCGTCCCGCCCATCGATTGTCCGACGACGATGACGTGGCGACATCGCTCGCGCAAAAAGCGGATACCTGCTTCCATGCTCTCATACCAGCACTTGCTCGTCGAACATCTAAAGTCCTCGGGGTCGGTCCCGTGCCCCGTCAAGCGAGGGGCATACACCGTGAAGCCCTTTTCCATCAAGTCGATCCCGACATCGCGCACGCTTTGTGGTGTCCCATTAAAACCGTGACATAATAATATCCCGGTTTGATTCCCTTCATAATAAAACGTCCCCGCTCCCGGGATGACCGGATAAGTAGTCGTCGTCATTCGTTTCCTCCCTATCAATTCACAGTTAACCGATACACTTAATTTGTATTAATGAATTGTAAGAGTTCATGGCCTTGTCGTCAACCTAAAAGGGAAAAATCCAAAAACTCATTACCTTGTCATCGAAATGTAATATGAACTTCGTGAAAAGGAGATTGAGTTCTGACGTCTGCTTGGTTATGTTTAACATGTAGTTGCAAAGTTGGTAAATGATAGTCAAATACACCAATCGATGGAGTCGCAACGAGCCATTTTCATAGACACCAGTCGATTAATGTAAGCGCTATCATTTATTGTGTTGACTAGGAGGGGGCTAAACGCTCAACAAGTGACCAAACGAATTGGGAAATCGTATCGGCCATCTACATACCAAAGGGAGACTACAACATGGGGAAACCAAAAGCACGTTCACTCAAACAAATGACCGGCCTCGCTTTATCAGCCGGACTGATCGTCAGCAGCATGACGCCGATCGCGGCAAACGTACAAGCCGAAACGTTGAACGCAGCAGACTTATTCATCTCGGAGTATATTGAAGGCTCAAGCAACAACAAAGCGATTGAATTGTTCAACGGAACCGATTCAGCCATTGACCTCTCTGCCTACAAGCTCGAACTGTATTCAAACGGCGGGACGGCTCCTGGCACGACGCTCAACTTGACGGGGACCCTCCAACCGGGTGGCACGTATGTCATCGTCAACGGCAGTGCGAGTGAAGCGCTCAAGGCAAAATCAAATGCGACGAGCGGCGTGACGAATTTTAACGGTGATGACACGCTCGTCTTGAAAAAAGGGGACACTGTGCTCGACGTCTTCGGTCAAATCGGTGTCGACCCGGGCACAAAATGGGGAACAAGCGTCGCGACCGCTGACCAGACGTTGATTCGTAAAGATACGGTCACGACCGGAGATGCTAACGGTACGGATGCGTTCGACCCAGCGGCGGAATGGAACTCACAACCAATCGATACGTTCACGAACCTCGGGTCGCACACGTTCCAAGGTGTCGTATACGGCGATGGCGGAACGGTAGAACCACCGGCACCGGTCACTCCGATTTCAATCAGTGATGCCCGCACGAAGGCAGAAGGTGAAACGGTCACGATCAAAGGCGTCGTCACGGCAAAACTTGCGAACACGATCTCGATTCAAGACGCGACAGGCGGCCTATCGGTCCGTCCGACTTCGCTCGCGGTCAACGTCGGTGATGAAGTCGTCGTCACGGGTGTCGTCGGTTCATATCGTGAACTCCTTCAATTGAACAGCGCCGTCGTCGTCTCGAAACAAACATCAAACGTACCGACCGCACAAGTCGTCACGGGCGATCAAGTCAACGAAGACGTCGAGTCTGAACTGGTCACCGTGAACAACGTCACACTCTCAGGCAGCGGCCAAAACTTGACGGCGACAGACGGGACGAAAGAGTTTATCGTCCGCGATGAACGCGGCAGTCTCGACTTACAGACAGACGTCAATTACTCATCAATCACCGGGATCGTTCAACAGTTCGATGATGCCTATCAAATCATTCCGCGCGACACGTCTGACACGGTCATCGACGCATCTGTCCTCCGCCCTGCGACAGCGAAGCCAGGCGCAGGAACGTTCGTCGGGCCACAAGACGTGACGCTCACGACGACGACAGCTGGGGCTGAAATTTACTACACGCTCGATGGGTCGGACCCGAAAGTGAACGGGACGCTCTATACGGCACCTGTTCGCATCGACGCAACGAAGACACTCAAAGTCGCCGTCAAATCAGGCGATACGTTCAGCGCTGTGACGACGTTCGACTATAAGATTACGGACAAGATCCGCATCCACGACATCCAAGGCGCGAGCCATACGTCGCCGATGAACGGACAGACAGTCGAAGGCGTCGAAGGTGTCGTCACGTATTCATTCGTCTCGATGGGAACGACGTATTACTACATCCAGACACCTGATATGGAAGCGGATCAAGACGCACGCACATCAGAAGGCATCATCTTATATGGTGGCCGTTCAATCGCAGGCATCCAAGTCGGTGACCTCGTCAGCGTGAAAGGTTTCGTCAGCGAGTATGCCATCGAAGGCTATAGCGACCGCCAACAGACGGACATGAAGATGACGCAAATCGATACGCGCAACGGCAGTGTCAATGTCGTCAAGAGCGGTGTCACACTTCCGACCCCAGTGAAGATTGACGCGTCGAACTTGCCGACCGAGTTCATCGACAGCGATGCCCTCGCCGTCTTCAATCCGGACAAAGACGCCATCGACTTCTGGGAGAGCCTTGAAGGGATGCGTGTTGAGACGGGCAACCTCAAATCGGTATCACCGCAACAGAACGGCGACCTCGCGACTGTGCTCGAAGCCACTCCGACCGAGACGTTCAACGGCGGCATTCTGTTGAAAAAAGACGATGCCAACCCAGAACGGATCCAATTCCGTCTCGAGCCGAACGCTGCCGCTCGTGATTTCGATGTCGCGACCGGTGACCGTTTCAACGGACCAATCGTCGGTGTCGTCGGTTATTCATATGGAAACTACAAAATTCAAGCAGGTCTCGATGAGATGAAAGCTGCCTTCGTCAAAGGTGATGCCAAGCGTGAGACGACATTCATCGAGGCAGAAGAAGACAAGTTGACGATTGCTTCTTACAACCTTGAGAACTTCTCGAACAACGTGAAGGAGACGTCGGACGAGAAAGCACTCAAACTGGCGAAAGCGTTCGTCGAAGAGTTGAACAGCCCGGACATCATCGGGGTGACCGAAGTTCAAGACAACAACGGTCAAAGCACAGGAGATGCTGCAGCTGACCAAAGCTATCAACGCTTGATCGACAACATCGTCGCCGTCGGCGGCAAGTCGTACAAGTACGTCAACATCGATCCGGAGAACAATCAAGATGGTGGCGCACCGAACGCCAACATTCGTGTCGGCTTCTTGTACAATCCGGAACGCGTCTCGCTCACGGAAGGCATCCCTGCTGGTGACGCGACAACGGCTGTCGGTTACGAAAACGGCAAGTTGACACATAACCCGGGCCGAATCGCGCCACTCGACCCAGCATTCAACAGCTCACGTAAGCCGCTCGCGGCCCAGTTCGACTTCCAAGGCGAGAACGTCGTCGTCATCGCCAACCATTGGAACTCAAAAGGTGGCGATACCGGCTTCTTCGGTTCACAACAGCCGGTCGTGCTCGGCAGTGAAGTGCAACGGAAAAAAATCGCACAACTCGTCCACAACTTCGTAGCGGACGTGAAAGCCGATAACCCGGATGCGAACGTCGTCGCCCTCGGTGACTTCAACGACTTCGAGTTCTCAGACGCGCTTCAAATCTTCAAAGGTGACTTGATGACGAACATGGTCGAGAAAGTACCTGCTATCGATCGATACTCTTACGTCTACCAAGGGAACTCGCAAGTGCTCGACCACATCCTCGTGTCGAACCGTTTGGCCGCGACGACCGAGATTGATATGATTCACGTCAACGCCGACTTCACAGAGATGTCAGGTCGGGCCAGTGACCACGATCCGGTCCTCGCACAAATCGACCTTACACCAGAACCCGTTGTCGACGTGAAACGTTATACAGTCGAGAACAATAAGGCTGCCCGTCTCGTCCTTCAAGACGACTACATTGGCGTGACAATCGGTAAAGGGACGAACTTCAAGAATGGCATCTTCGTGCGCGGCGTTTACACGGAATTGACGGGTGACCCGCTCAAAAACATCGTCGTTCAAGTGAAACCAAAACAAGCCGGTGCCATCATCGACTTCAAAGGCGCGACCGTCAAAGAAGTCATCGTCGACGGAACAAACCTTGCAGAAATTCGTGGTGCCGAGAACGTCAAACGCATCACCTACACGAAAGGCGCATCTGCTAAAACAGTCGTCGTCAAAAAATAACGAACGCTACCGCAGACATCTCGTCTGCGGTTTTTTGCGTTTTCAATCTCAAAATTCGGGGATTAAGAAGAAGATGCTGATTATCGGAGGATGACGTCATGGAGATGCACAACGGGAACTTATATTGGCCGATTACGGAATCGGAACAGATCGTTTTACAAAAGCCGGTCCAAAAAGAACAGTACGACGTACTCGTCATCGGGGCCGGCATGTCCGGCACGTTGACGGCCTACACACTTTACAAGGATGGTGTCGATTTCGCCGTGCTCGATAAAGGAAAAGTCGGAGCCGGAAGTACGGCGGCGAACACGGGGCTCATCCAGTATTCAAACGACATCATGTTACATGAACTCGCCGATCAAATCGGAGAAGACGATGCCGTCCGCTTCTATAACTTATGCTTGGAGGCGGTCGACGCGCTCGATGAGGTCGCCGAGACCGTCGATGCAAAAGGCGTCTATATCCGACGGGACAGTCTCTGCTTCGCGAGCGAGGAGGCAGATGTCTCCAAATTGAAACGCGAGTATGAGATGCTCACCAAGCATGGTTTTGACGCCGAATGGCTTGACCGTGAAGCGCTCGCCGAACGGTTTCCGTTCGACAAGCCCGCGGCATTGATCACGAAAGGTGACGCCGAAGTCAACCCGCTCACGCTCAGCCGTCAAGTCGTCCGCTACCTATCGACGAACGACGTTCCGATTTTCGAGGAGACGGACGTGACGGAAGTCGTGCCTGACGGAGACGGCTGGCTCGTCTTGACGCCAGACGGGACGTTCAAAGCCGGACACGTCATCTTCGCGACTGGTTACGGGCCGGCACCACTGCTCGACACCCATCGCATCGAGCTCAATCGTTCCTACGCCATCGCGACGAACCCAATCAAGGATCTCAAGGATTGGGACGGGCAGGCGCTCATTTGGGAGACGAAACGTCCTTACCTCTACTTGCGGACGACAGTCGATGGCCGGATCATCGCCGGTGGCCTCGACGAGGAAAAGCCGGAAACGCCTCATAGTGAGGCACTTATTCATAATCGGGCCGAGCGGATTCGCCAAGAAGTCGCGGCGCTGTTCCCGATGTACGATTTGACAGTCGAATACGCTTGGGCAGCTCTGTTCGGTGAATCGATCGACCATCTGCCCTTCATCGGGGAACACCCGGACCGGAAAAACCTGTTCTACCTGCTCGGATATGGCGGCAACGGTACGGTTTACAGCATGTTAGGTTCTAAAATCTTGAGTGATTTAGTGCGCGGCATCGACAATTCGGATGCCCGGCTCGTACGATTAGATCGGACGCGTTAATCCCCTGGCGATCAGGGGATTTTTTCATACATAAGATTGGAAGTGATAACCATGAAATCGAAACGAAAACCGAAGTGGGTATATCGTCTGAGACGAGCACTGCTGCTCGTCCCTGCCATCGCGTTCACCGCTTACGTGTGGCCGAATGACCCGCCGAAACAGAAAGACAAAACCGAGCAGATGTCTCAGCACGAAGCAACTTATACGATTGAAGCGAGCAAACCGATACATGAAGATGACGCGGTCCGCTATGAATACGATGTCGTCGTCCACGGACGTCCTGACGTCGAGACGCTCCAGTCCATCAGCCATGACGTCATGCGTGAGGTGACCGAACGAGACACGTTCCAAGCCGCATTGATTCGTTTCTATGATCACGAGGCGTATATTGGCACGGACTCTCCCCTCGGTCAGGCCGTCTACGCGCCAGGAGGCGACTGGTCGCTCGCCGAGACGGTCGAGGCCGGCGATTACGACGACATGGTGTTCGGTTGGCAGCTTCGCGAGAAGGAATGGACCGGCCAACTATCTGAAGGCGAGGTACGTGTCTGGGAAGAGTGGAACAAGATTTACGAGGCGAAACAATCCAACGACCCTGATTTGAAAGCAAAGGTGACCCGGACCATCTCGACGAAATACGATCTCGAGCCTGAAAAAGTGCAGCATATCGTCTTGAAGCAGAGCGTTTGGGCAGCGCTGTGACACTTTTCGTTCACTGAACAAGCAGGACTTCCCTCCCCCAACGGCTAACTGTATGGGGCAGGGTTTTTTTGCTGAATCGTGCTCCAGAAAGGACGACACCTTATGAGACGCTCCGTTATCGTCTTGGTTTTATTGCTCCTGATCAACATCTGTATTTCACCCGAAAACGTCGAAGCTGCGACACCAGCCCCATATCAAGTAAGCGTCTCCGCCGGCACCATCCTTTATCAATTTTCAGGCAAGACACTCATCCCGAAGACGACGCTAAAAAGCACGAAAATATTTCGAGCCGTCACGACATCGGGTGCCTACTATCGCCTCGTTGACGGAAGAACGACCTGGTACGTAAGGAAGCAAGATGGACGACTGATTTCGACGAACCTATCGTTAACCGCGATTGCGGACTCGGCAAACACACGGCTTATTCACGAATACATGATGACGCTGACGCGCGGACGCACCCCCTACTATTACGACGAGCTGAAAGATTCGACTGCCATCGCCCGAGCCGACGCCGCTATAAAGGGGAATTGGTATATCCCATCACCACCCTATCAGTTGCGCGTCCCAAATATTGATACATATCGATTCGACAAGTACGTCCCAAACGTTGATTCAAACTCATTCAAGTTTCAAATTCACTATTTCACGACACTTAACCAACTGACGCAAGCTTACGCCGCCACCGGACAAGAGGAGTATCTCCGTTACGGGAAGCGAATCATCTCGAGCTGGACGAAGCAATATCCGATTTCAGCCTATACGCGCCACCCGTGGCCTTACCATGACCACGGTACCGCGATCCGTACGTTCCATTTGCTCAATTTTTGGAACGTATTCCGGACATCGCGCGTCAATACGGACCCGGCGTTCTCACAACTGTTTGCGAAAACACTTTATGAACACGCGACGCTCTTGGCGAAGACGAGCTTTTATAAACCGAATAACAACCACGGTATCTTTCAAGACATGGCGCTCTCGGCCGTCGCCGAGACGCATCGATCCTTTGACCGCTCTGCGGCTTGGCGAGGGCTCGCCACGACCCGCCTGACGAGACAACTGAACCATAGTTTGAGTGCGGACGGCGTCCATCTCGAACACTCACCCTACTATCAAATCTATCTATATGACACGCTCGCCCGCTTCAATGATTGGGCGTCGGCGAACCGTTTTGCGCTGTCGAGTCGAATGCGTGACGTGAAAGACATGCCGGTGGCGCTCACGTATATGCTCAAACCGAACGGCACGTTGCCGATGTTCGGCGACACACCGTCCATCACCCACCGGACGGACGCCATCCCTTACATTGAACGGTATCCTCACCTCCTCTATGCGATGACGGGAGGCAAGGCCGGAGTACAGCCTACGGCCAAGGCAGGCCGACTGTCCAACCAATACGCATTCTTCAGGCAACATTGGGGAGGACGTTCGGAACCGTTCCAAGACGCCGTCCAAGTGACGATGACGGCCGGCTATCATAGCAACATCCATAAACATGCGGACGACCTGTCCATCGACTTGTACGGTTACGGCCGCGATTTCCTAGTCGAGAGCGGACGTTATGCGTACACGAAGCGTCCTGAACGGAACGTCGTGCTCCAAGCCGCTGCTCACAATACGGTTCACGTTGCCGGGCAAAGCTTCCGATTGATTCCGAGCAACTTGCGACGAAGCCAGATCACGTCGGTCGGGACCTCCTCGATTCAGTGGACGGCTTCCGGGACGAGCCAATTGATCGGGAACGGCATGTCGCACACTCGGCGTCTCGCCTATGACCGTGATGGGACGGTGCTCGTCTATGACCGGGTCACGAGTCCGGTGACCGAATCGTTCGTCCAGCGGTTCCATCTCGGTGTCGGATTGCACCGGGTGGCGAGTGGCAGTCGATACGCTTACTTCAAAGACGCGGCTGGCCGCTCGCTCCATCTCCTGCAACTTGAGGTCGGCTCGATTCCAAGACTCGCCGTCGGGTCGAGCCACGTCTCGTACCGCGATTACGATTGGCAACAACGAAATCAAGTCGCGACAACGAAGCGCGGGAAAGGTGTGACGTACTTGACGCTCCTTCACATCGGGGAAAAACCGACGAAAATCAGTTCCTACAAGATGGAGACGACCTCCCGCCACTATATCGTCCGATACACCTTATCAGATGGAACGACGAAGACGTTGTCGATGCTGCGCTAACCGACCCCCATTTTAAAATGGGGGTTTCTTCTCGTAGCGTTAGGGAAAAACCGTAAAGTAGGTCAATCACGGCTTACGTCGGAAGAGCATATACTTATGGGGAGGCAACATGATGGGGAATAAAAAAGAAGAACAGTTGAAACAACATACGATTGACAATGAACAAACAGCAGGACTGACGACGAACCAAGGACTGAAGATGGCGGAGGATGAGTTCTCGCTCAAAGCGGGGCTTCGGGGACCGACGCTCATCGAAGATTTCCACTTCCGTGAAAAAATGACGCACTTTGACCATGAACGGATTCCGGAACGAATCGTTCACGCGCGCGGCGTCGGTGCCCACGGAGAGTTTCAAGTATACGAGTCACTTGCCGACTATACGAAAGCGGATTTCCTGAACGATCCTGCGAAAGTGACGCCTGTCTTCGTCCGCTTCTCGACGGTTCAAGGTTCGCGTGGATCCGGCGACACGGTCCGTGACGTCCGTGGATTTGCGACGAAGTTTTATACGGACGAAGGCAACTACGACCTCGTCGGGAACAACATTCCCGTCTTCTTCATCCAAGACGCAATCAAGTTCCCCGACCTCGTCCATGCCGTGAAACCGGAACCGCACACGGAAGTCCCGCAAGGCGGGAGTGCCCACGATACGTTTTGGGACTTCGTCGGGCAAAACCATGAGACGGCCCATATGGTCATGTGGGCGATGAGCGACCGCGGGATCCCGCGCAGCCTTCGCATGATGGAAGGGTTCGGCGTTCATACGTTCCGACTCGTCAACAAGGAAGGGAAAGCCCATTTCGTCAAGTTCCATTGGAAACCGAAGCTCGGTGTCCACTCGCAAGTTTGGGACGAGGCGCAAAAGGCCGTCGGGAAAAACGCCGACTTCCACCGCGTCGACTTGTATGAGGCGATCGATAAAGGCGACTACCCGGAATGGGAACTCGGACTGCAGATAATCCCAGTCGAAGACGAGTTCAAGTTCGACTTCGATATCCTCGATCCGACCAAACTGTGGCCGGAAGAAGAAATCCCGGTCAAACTTGTCGGGAAGATGACGCTCAACCGGAACGTCGATAACTTCTTCGCCGAAACCGAACAGGTCGCATTCCATCCAGGGCATATCGTTCCGGGCATCGACTTCTCGAACGACCCGCTCCTGCAAGGGCGCTTGTTCTCATACACAGATACACAGCTGTCACGTCTCGGCGGACCGAACTTCCATCAGATCCCGATCAACAAACCGGTCTGTCCGTTCCATAACAATCAACGCGACGGCATGCATCAAATGTCGGTCCATAAAGGCCAGACGAGCTACCATAAAAACGCGCTCAACAACAATCAGCCGGCACCTGTTCCGGTCGACCAAGGTGGATTTGAGCATTACCAAGAGAAAGTCGATGGTCACAAAGTCCGTGGCCGCAGCGACAGCTTCCTCGACTTCTACTCACAAGCCAAAATGTTCTACAACAGCATGACCCCGGTCGAGCAGAAGCACATTCAAGACGCCTGTAGCTTCGAACTCGGCAAGTGTGAATCGGACATGGTGAAAGAAAACGCCGTCGACTTGTTGAACCGAATCGACCGCGAACTCGCCTCGGTCGTCGCCGACAACTTAGGCGTCGCACTGCCTGCCGAGAACAACGAAGTCGTCTCGGACAAAACATCGCCTGCTCTCAGCATGGCGGACACGATTTCGAAACCGGATACGAAGAGCGTTGCCGTCCTTCTCGCCGGTGATGTCGATGCCGCGCAAGTGAAGGCGTGGGTCCAAGCGCTTGCCGACAAAAAAGTGAACTATAGCCTCGTCGGGAAGAAATCGTACACGCTCGGTGATCTCAAAGTGAAAGAGACGTACGATACGGTCGACTCGAGCCTGTTCGACGCCGCTTTCCTCGTCAGCGCCGCGAGCTCGGTCGAAGACGATGTCCTCGAGTTTATCGAGAACACGTATAAACACTTCAAGCCGCTCGCTTTGCACTTACACGATGATTCAGTGCTCGATCAGTGCCGCGTCAAGACGGACCAACCTGGCGTCTACACGTTCAAACAACACAGTCTCGACGGATTCGACACGTTCATCGACGGGATTGCCAAAGCTCGGTTCTGGGACCGTGCTTGACGATTCACGAACGGAAGGACTCAACTCGGTATTTTCGAGTCGAGTCCTTTTTTGTCCACCCTTCTTTTCCACGACTGCAAACGTTATACTAGGTGGGGTATAAGTTGATGGAGGAGGAATCGTGTCATGCGAAATAAGATTGATTCATATGTGACCGACACCGAGCAACAACGCCGTCTGTATAAACGGACGTTGTTCGTCGTCGTGCTGTCTCAAATTTTCGGGGGTGCCGGCCTCGCCGCAGGCATAACCGTCGGGGCGCTCCTCGCCCGCGACCTGCTCGGGACCGATGCGTATGCGGGTGTCCCGACGGCGCTGTTCACGCTCGGCTCTGCCGGCGCCGCGTTTCTGATCGGGATGATATCGCAACGGGTCGGACGCCGGGTCGGACTCGCGACCGGGTTCTTGACGGGATCCCTCGGTGCGTTCGGTGTCATCTTTGCCGCCGCGTTCGAGAGCGTACCGCTCTTGTTCATGTCGCTCCTTATTTACGGGGCCGGGACGGCGAGTAACCTCCAGGCTCGTTACGCCGGAACGGATTTGGCGAATGCGACCGAACGGGCGACCGCGGTCAGTATCGCCATGGTATCGACGACGTTCGGTGCCGTTGCCGGACCGAACTTGGTCGAACCGATGGGGCGGGTTGCTGACGCCATCGGCATCCCGACGCTTTCTGGTCCATTTTTACTCGCGGGAGCCGCCTACTTCGTGGCCGGTCTTATCTTGATCGTGTTTTTGAACCCTGACCCGCTCCTCGTCGCCCGAGCCATCGAATCGAAACGGAAGCAATCGACAGACGCGACGCAACGTCAACCCGAAGAAGTCCACTCTCGTCTTGGTGTGTACGTCGGTGCTTTCGTCATGCTGCTTAGCCAAATCGTCATGGTCGCCATCATGACGATGACACCTGTTCACATGCGGCAGCACGGCCATGAACTGAGCGCGGTCGGTCTCGTCATCGGCTTCCATATCGGTGCGATGTATTTACCCTCGCTCGTGACCGGCGTGCTCGTCGACAAAGTCGGCCGTGAAATCATGGCCATCGCTTCCGGGGTGACGTTATTCTTCGCAGGCATCGTCGCGGCGTTCGCACCGGCCGACTCGCTGTTCTTGTTGATCGTCGGTCTCGTCTTGCTCGGTGTCGGTTGGAACTTTGGTCTCATCAGTGGGACGGCCATCTTGGTCGATGCGACGACACCCGAGACGAGAGCGAAGACGCAAGGATCGGTCGACGTCTGGATCGCCTTGTCCGGCGCCTCGGGCGGCATGCTGTCCGGTATCATCGCCTCCCAGTCGAGCTATTTGACGCTATCACTGCTCGGTGGAATCGTTTCACTCGTTCTCGTACCGATCGTCCTCTGGTACCGCCGCCACTTGATCTAATGAAAAACCGATCCGCTCACGCGAATCGGTTTTTCATGCACAATGCGTCGTCTCTGACAAGCTCTCGTCAATTTGCTATACTCCTTTAGTTATGTTTACTAACTATTTAGGTTCAAACAAATAAGGAGGCGTCATCGCCGATGCAATTGACCGCACAAAAATTATGGACGAAAGACTTCCTCATCATCTCGCTCGTCAACTTCTTCTTGACGCTCATCTTTTTCTTGCTCATGGTAACGATCGGTGTCCACGCCGTTGCGACATACGGCGCGACGACAAGTGAGGCCGGTCTCGTGACCGGGATCTTCATCATCGGTACGCTCGTCGGCCGACTGTTCATCGGCCGATTGATCGATTCAATCGGACGGCGCAAGACGCTGTTGATCGGGCTGACCTTCTTCACGGCCACGATCCTGCTCTATTTCGTCGACCTCGGCGTCGGCTTCCTACTGTTCACCCGCTTCGTGCACGGTCTCGGCATGGGTTTATCGAGCACAGCGACCGGCACGATCGTCGCCCAGATCATTCCCGGAGCGAGGAAAGGTGAAGGTATCGGGTACTACAGCATGAGCTCGACGCTCGCCACCGCCATCGGCCCGTTCGTCGGCTTGCTGATGAGCCAATATACGAGTTTCTCGACCATCTTTATCGCTTGTCTCGTCGTCGGCGTCGTCAGTTTGGTGAGCGCCTTGTTCGTCACCGTTCCCGAGGCCGACAATCCAGAAATCGTTCGTGGGTTGTCACTTAAGGCGTTCGTCGAGCCGAAGGCGTTACCTATCGCGCTCATCATCGCAATCGCCGCGCTCAGTTTTTCGAGCGTCTTGTCTTACATCAACTTTTACGCGACCGAACTCGACCTCGTCGAAGCGGCGAGCGTCTTCTTCCTCGTTTATTCGATTTCCGTCCTGTTGTCGCGCCCGATCACGGGACGGCTCATGGACGCGCGTGGCGCCAATGTCGTCATGTATCCGGCCATCTTCATCTTCGCGGTCGGGCTGCTCGTCCTTAGCCAAGCGACGAGCGCTTTGGGCCTTTTACTCGCCGGCGCGTTGATCGGGCTCGGCTTCGGCAATATTCAGTCCGGTACACAGGCCATCGCCGTCAAGGCGGCCTCACCTGGACGGATGGGGATGGCGACGTCGACGTTCTTCATCGCCCTCGACGCCGGGCTCGGCTTCGGTCCCTACTTCATCGGGCTACTCATCCCGCTGACCGGTTTCTCTACCATCTATCTGTTGCTCGCCGGGGTCGTCGCCTTCACGATTTTCTTGTATTACGTGATGAACGGCCGCCAAGAACGGGACCGTCTCAAACAAGCTGCCTGACAGGACTTTCACAGTCCTGTCTTTTTTGGAATGTTCACACATCTTTTTATGAATGTTGTAATATAAAAATGACGTGTCAAAAAATCGACTGAAATGAGGGACATTATGCGCGCCGACCAGACGATCCAACACCATTCTTCCATCCTGCTCCAGACGTTCGATAAAATCTCGGATTTTGTGTTCTTCATGGAAGTGGACGGTTCCACCTATCGCTATGTATTTGTGAACGAACCTGGGAAGCAAGCCATCGGTTGGACAGACGCTGACGTCGGAAAGTGTGTCGGCGACATGGTTCCGGCCGAGACGGCCGCACTCATCACCCACCATTATGACGAAGCGATTCGCGAACGAAAGAGCATCGTCTATGAAGACTATCGCCTCGCTGAGTCGTTCTACTCGGAAACACTTGAGTACCAAGATGTGGTCTTGTTGCCGCTTCATTATTTCGAGTCGGAAGTGACGCCGGTATTTGACGAATCCGGTGCCTGCACCCACGTCATCTCGGTCGTTCGGGAAGTGACGGAGCGAAAACGGCGTGAGCTCGAGCTATCGATTTTACGTGACCAGCATGAGTCGTTGCGCCGCTATTCGCCACACGGCATTTTCGTTCTCGACCCCGAACTTCGGGTCAAATCGATCAATCCTGCCGTCACAAACATCACCGGCTATTGCGAGACCGATTTCATCAACCGTTCGTTCCTTGACTGGCTACCGGACTCGGAACAACCGCTCGTCTGCGAGGGACTCCAGTTCGCCTTATCCGGAAAGCCCCACAAGTACGGGGTCACAGCGCATCATAAGACGGGTGAAGCGCTCGACCTCGCCGTCTTGAACATCCCGATTGAGATCGGCGGCAACATCACCGGCCTGTTCGCCATCATCATCGACCATACGCCGGAAAAGACCGCCGAACGCGCTTTGCAAGAGAGCGAACGACGCTATCGTCAGCTCATCGAGACGATTCCAGAAGGGATTATCGTCCACCAAGACGGCATGATCTTATATGCGAACACCTTAGCTTTAGAAAAGGTTGGGGAGACATATATCGAGAGTGACTCCATCTTTAAGTATGTCGCTGCTGACTATCACGAAGCGACAACGAAACGCCTTGCCGCCTTGCAGCACGGTGACCCTGTCCAAGACACGGAAATCGTCCTTGTCACACCGTCTGGTCAGAACTTACATATGGATATCGGCAGTCTATTGATCGACTACGAAGGGACGACCGCCGTAATGACCCTCCTGCGTGATGTGACCGAGAAACGGGAGATGGAACGAGCGTTGCGTCAAAGTGAGACGCAGTACCGGCTGATCACGGAAAACATGAGCGACCTCGTCTGCATCCTCGAGCGCGACGGCCGTGTCCGCTACGCCTCGCCGTCCCACCAGAGCGTCCTCGGCTATGCTCCCGCGGTTTACGAAGGCAAGAATACGCTCGACTTCATTCACCCCGAAGACGTCACGCCGGCGAGACAGCAGCTCAAAGCGATGACGGCCGGCAGTGAGCCGCTCACTCTCGAGTTTCGTCACCTCCACCACGATGGCAGATGGATTTGGCTCGAGACAAAAATTCAGGCCATCTATGAAGAAGCGACGTTGCTGCACTATTTAACGGTCACCCGTGAGATCATGCAACGTAAAGTACTCGAGAAACAACTGAAACACTTAGCCTATCATGATACGCTGACCGAGCTCCCGAACCGTCGTTACTTCTTGGCTTACTTAGAAGAGGCTCTCTCGAGGGTCGAAGAGGACGGCGAGGAGCTAGCCATCCTCTCGCTCGATATCGATCATTTCAAACAGATCAACGACACGCTCGGACATGACGTCGGGGACGAGCTGCTGCGACAGTTCTCGATCCGTCTCACCCAGGCGCTACGGAAACAAGACGTGATCGCCCGCTTCGGCGGCGACGAGTTCTCTGTATTGATCCGCTATACCGATTTGTCAGCACCTGACCGGGTCGCGGACAAGCTGATTGCTTCGCTCCAGCACCCGTGGCAGATCGAAGGCCACACGTTCGTCACGACGTCGAGTGTCGGTGTCGCTCGTTACCAATCAGGTATGACAAAGAAACGATTGCTCAAGCAAGCCGATCTCGCACTTTATGAAGCCAAGTCGAACGGCCGCAACCGATATGTGATTTTTCAAGACCGCTGACCAGCGGTCTTTTTTCACGTGAAACATTAACGTAGTTAGCCTAAACACGAACATTAAGAATATAAATAACGTTATTGTATTGAAAATATACATTTTTTCGATACATCCCTTTGACTTTCATCAAAAAATGCGTTACATTACCGAATGGGCGAAGTATTTCTAGATAACTCAATTAAAATGTTCGTAAATAGGGGTGCAAACGATGGATAAAGTGTTTGATTATGAAGATATTCAATTGATTCCGGCAAAATGTGTCGTCGATAGTCGTTCGGAATGTGACGCGAGCGTCACACTCGGCAGCCTCACGTTCCGCCTTCCGGTCGTTCCGGCAAATATGCAGACGATCATCGATGAGAACGTGGCGCTCTCGCTCGCTGAGAACGGCTATTTCTACATCATGCATCGGTTCAATCCAGAAACGCGGCTACGGTTCATCGAAGACATGCACGGACGTGGCCTGTACGCGTCAATCAGTGTCGGTGTGAAAGAAGACGAGTATCGGTTCGTCGAACAGCTCGCCGAAGCGGGACATACACCAGAATTCATCACAATCGATATCGCACACGGCCATTCGAACGCGGTCATCCGGATGATCCAACACATCAAACAGCATCTTCCGAGCTCGTTCGTCATCGCCGGGAACGTCGGGACACCGGAAGCGGTCCGTGAGCTCGAGCATGCCGGGGCGGACGCGACGAAAGTCGGCATCGGACCGGGCAAAGTGTGCATCACGAAAATCAAGACCGGCTTCGGGACAGGCGGTTGGCAACTCGCCGCGCTCCGCTGGTGTGCCAAGGCGGCGACGAAACCGATCATCGCGGATGGGGGCATCCGCACGCACGGCGACATCGCCAAATCGGTCCGTTTCGGCGCATCGATGGTCATGATCGGCTCACTGTTCGCCGGTCACGACGAGTCTCCGGGGGAGACGTTCGAGCAGGACGGGAAACGGCTCAAAGAATACTTCGGGTCGGCTTCTGAATTCCAAAAAGGGGAACGGAAAAACGTCGAAGGCAAAAAAGTGTTCGTCGAGCACAAAGGGGCGCTTCAAGACACGTTGACCGAGATGGAGCAAGACCTCCAGTCGGCCATCTCATACTCGGGTGGGAACAATCTCGACGCGTTACGTACCGTCGATTACGTCATGGTGAAAAACTCAATCTTCAACGGGGATAAAGTGTACTGAAAAAGGCGACTCGCGCGAGTCGCCTTTTTCATGCATCGGTCAAACGTTTCGTCATCATGTAGTAGTCAGAGCCCGGGGGATAGTCGCGGAGGACGCCGGCCACCTCGTAGCCGAAACGTTCATAAAACGCTTTCGCCTGAAACGAAAATGTCGTCAGCTTTACTTGCGTGGCGCCGAGTGCGCGGGCATGACGCTCACCTTCCTCAAGGAGTCGTGTCCCAATCCGCTCACCGGCATGGTTGGAGTCAACCCATAATCGGTCAAGGTCGAACCAGCCCCAGTAGACGCTACCGAACAGTCCGGCAATCACTTGACCGTCACGCTCCACTTTCAACTGGACGACCGGGACGTCGGCATTGCGGATTGCTCGGTGATGCGCTGAATGAACATCGTTGAACGCACGCAACCGACTCGTCAAAAACTGTTGGAACGCCTCGTCGTCTTCACGGATGTGGATGATGTCCATCACGCTTCACCACCTGACCCGTTCACAAAAAACGTGATCAGTTCTTGCTCTTCTTCGTCAACCAGACGACCGGTTAAGCGTTCGTATTGAGCCGTTATCAACTCTTTATTTCCCGGGAAATAAAGGGTGATGTGTGCTAAGTGTCGAAGTACATCTCGGTCTTTCTCATATTCCGACCGCGTCGCAACTTGACCGTGCGACCAGACGTACGCCTCGGCCTCGAACGTGTCGAGGACGCTCAACAACCGTAGCGTCTCCCCGGCCGTCATCTGCCAAGACGGGGCATACAAGTTCGCATATAGCGCGTCCCCTAAAAACAGCACTTTCTCTTCCGGGATATAAGCGACGACCGCGTCGGCCGTATGATCGCCCCCGACGTGTTTCAACAAGACGTGGACGCCACCGAGGTCGAGCGTCAATGTGTCGTCGAACGTCACGGTCGGTAGGACGACTTGCATCGAGCGGGTGTCCCCGAACTCGAGCCGGATCGCCTCCGCACAAAAGGCGATCTCGATGCCGCTCTCGACGCGTTCATCGAGCGACTCGTCGTCCCAGTTGTATGGCATGAGACGCTCCATTCGCGCTTTCGTCGCCCCGCTTGCAACCGAGACGGTATCTTGTAACGCCGACAGACCGAAGATGTGGTCCCAGTGCCAGTGCGTCAACGCGACGAGCGACGGACGGCTGATCCCCTGCTCGGCCAAGGCGTCTAAAAATAAGTTCGCGTGGGCCTCGGAATTGCCCGCATCGATCATGAGCGTGTGGGTGTCCCCGACGACCGCGCCGATAATTGGCCGGTCCGTCTCACTAACGGGCGTCATATACCAAAAGCGGTCTGAGTAGCGTTTTAACGTCTGCATGAGCCCCCTCCTTTCATTCATTTATTTTCTTGATACGAATCATAAATATAGTAGCCGTCCCCGCCACCGTTTTTAGCGATATACATCGCCGCATCCGAGTGATGGATGAGCGTATCGAGGGAGGACAAACTAGCATCAGAATATGCGACACCAATACTAGCCGAAAGATGGAGCATCAATCCGCCTTCGACCGTGATTTCCTGGGAAATAGCGATTGATAATTCGTCGAAAACGGCTTCTTCAAGCGATTCTGGACCTGCATCGATGACAATCAAAAACTCATCTCCGGCAAACCGATACGCTTTCCCTGCATGTATGTGACTGAACGATCCGATGCGTTTCGCCACTTCGACGAGCACTTCATCGCCGACGAGATGGCCGTGCGTATCATTGATTCGCTTGAAATCATCCAAATCGATGAACAGGAGCGCCACCGGCCGTTTTCGATTCATCGTCTGTCTCAAGTCCGTCATGAGCGAGTGACGGTTCGACAGTTTCGTTAATCCGTCTTTTGTGATGAGTTCGATCACTTCCTGATGTTTACGCTCTCGGCGAATCTCGTTCTCCATCCAACGGGTCACGAGTAAGATCGTGTCCGTCATCTCATGAATTGCCACCGCATCGGCCACATCGTTTAAACTGCCCTGCTCCGCCAGGAAGACGACCCATCCGAACGTCTTGCCTTCGTTTGATAACGGCAAGCTGATCATCGATGCGAATTCGACCCCTTCAAGGACGAGCTCCGAACGTTTCAATTTTTGATGCCCGACCGTCGTCAGCGCATGAACGTGCTGCAAGCGCTCGTCCGTCCAATCGATCCAGGTATCCCCATCGGCGGACAGGACGCGCTGGCGTGATTCTGTCGAGAAGATGACGGCATGCGAATAACCGATCCACTCCCTGAGCACTTCTTGAATCCGCTTCAACTTGTCAGCAAACGGGGCTTGGATGGCCGTCACCTCGTACAGCGACTCGAGTGTCTGTTGACGCCGCTCCTGGGCACGTGCCTGTTCGGTCAATTTGATTTCGGCCATCACCCAACGCGCAAAATCTTCAAGTGTCTGCAGCGCCTCATGCTCGAACGAGCGGGGCACTCCGTCGGTGACGCAGAGCGTTCCGATGACGTGTCCGCTTCTCGTCATAAGCGGCACACCCGCATAAAAGCCGATCCCTTCGAGCAACGGATTCTCACTCAACGCCTCCGCGGTTTTGACGTCTTCAATCACGAGTGGTCCCCGGCCGGTCACGACGCGGTCACATAGCGTCCATTTCCGATCGATGTGGGGACTTTCGAGATCGGTGCCTTGGCACGATTTGATCCACTGCCGGTCCGTTGTCAGGATTGAGATGAGCGCGACCGGCATCCCGAGCGTCTTCGCGACGAGTCGGCTGATGCGATCGTACCGCTCTTCCCTCGGGGTATCTAAAATTTCGAGCCGAAGGATTGTTTTCAATCGTTCGGCCTCTGTCTCATCGAACCGTACCGCTAACTTGGACCGGTCCGAGCCGTCTAATCGCAGCGCCTCGTATTGACAGACGATTGTCTCAAGTGCCGGCTCGAGGTTAGAGAGCGAGAGCGGCCGGCTGAAGAAATAGCCTTGCACGTCGTCGCATCCGAGCCGCTGGATTGCACGGTACTGTGCTTCCGTCTCGACACCTTCCGCCGTGACTGCTAAGTTCAGTTTTTTAGCGAGTGCGACAATCAGTTTGACGATCTCATATTCTTTTAATCCGTTGTCTTTATCGAGCTGACTGATGAATGACCGGTCGATCTTGATGCCGTCGATGTCGAACATCTTCAAATAGTTGAGTGACGAATAGCTGACGCCGAAGTCATCAATTAAGATGCGGAATCCCGCCGCCTTCAAGTAATCAACTGTCTGAATCCCGATGAGCGGTTCCTGCATGAGCGTATGTTCCGTGATCTCAAGCTCGAACTGATCAGCTGAGAGACCATACGTTTTAAGAAGCGGGATCAGGTTGCTTTGGACGTAGTCTTGACGGAACAAGACCGGGGACAAGTTGAGCGCGACACGGCGGCCGTTGAACAGCTCGGGTCGATCGCTCAAGTCGCGGCAGACACGTTCGAACACGAACTCAGTGATGTCCTCGATCAACAGTGACTGTTCCGCAATTTTGATGAATGTTTCAGGCGAAATGTTTCCGAGCACCGTGTTCTTCCAGCGGACGAGCGCCTCGAAATGGACGGCGTCATTCCGACAGTCTACTTTCGGCTGATAGACGACGCCGAGTTCGCCTGCCTTCAATCCTTTATGAAGCTCCATCTCGATCGTCATCTCGTCGATGTAATGCTGCATATAATCATCTTTCTCATACACTTTGATCATCTGTTTACCGGCTTGCCTTGCTTCTAGCAATGCCGTCGACGCGTTCATGATCACTTGGTCGGCGTCTTCACTGCCAGAACTGATACCGAGACAGCCGGACAGGGTGAACTCGGTCTCGGCAACATGGTACGTGTAATCCGCGATCGTCGCCAGTAAACGTTCCCCATGCATGTATGCTGTCTCGATCGAGGTATGCGGCAGTACAGCGATGAAATCTTCCCCGTCGACGCGGCCGATAATCGAGCCCTTCGGCAGCAAGTCAGATAAGTGACGGGTCATCTCTTTGATTAAATGTTGCGATCGCTCCACCCCTTGGAGCGACAGGATGATCTTAAAACGGTTGATATGGAAGCGCATGACGCTCGTCGCTTCCTCACGCTCTCGTGTGGCGAACAGTTTTTCAAGCTCGAGCTTCACTTTCATCAAGTTCGGCATGCCCGTCAAATAATCGATGTTCTCGATGCTGCTGAGTAGCTTCATCTCCGCATCTTCCGACAAATCGGTCGTCAAACCGAGAACGTAGCGCACTTCTCCAGTGGCGTCCTCGAGCGGCATGAGCATGGATGAGGCGAAGCGTGCAGTGTTAGCTTCTATGTTCATCCTTGACATGAAATAGACCGGCTCACGAGACGAAACGACCACATCATAGTGCAAAATCAACTCGTTCGCGACGTCCGGCGCATACATCTCGTGCAAATAGCGACCGCTCACATCGTCCGGAAGCGACGACGCGCGCTTCCCTTGCTCACTGACACGGACGTAACGATACCCTTTCGGCGTCACTTCCATCAAAAAGACCATTCGATACAAGCGAACGAATACATCAAACAAATAATGTGGATCGGCCTTCATCTGTTGCATACTTTACCTCCATACAATCTCCATTTCTTTTAGTTTAGAACTTTTACGCTGACTTGTTCATAAAACCGTTCAAAAAAAGGGAAAGTATTTTTGGAAATAGCTAAAAAAATCGGGTATAGGTAAATGAGTTTAGATGAAAAGTGAGGTGAACCGTCATGCTCAGTCGGAACGTCTATCCACAGACGCGACCAGGGAAATGGTCCGTTGCCCTGTTGCTCGCCGTCTTTCTGCTCTTAGTCGTCTCTGCTCTCATCGTCCAGTCGGGTCAACCGTTCAACTTCGACACCTTGTTCGATAACACATGGGGTGTCGTCTTCTCGATGTCAGCCATCGCCGCTGCCCTCGGTGCGTTCGTCGTCGGTCTATACACCATCCTCCGCAACCACGAACGCTCGGTCGCCGTCTTCTTTACTGTCTCTCTCGGCGGACTCGTCGCCTTGTTCGTGCTTATGCAACTGTTCCGCTAATCTAAAACGCTCCTTCCCGATATGAGAAGGAGCGTTTCGTTAGAGGAGTTCTTTCGCGAGCAGACGGTAGACGTTCAATCGCTGTGCTTGTGTATGTTGGATACTGCAAATCATCGCCTCGTCAAAGCCATACTGCACGGACTCGTCCTGCAATTGCGCCGTGATCTGTTTTGGCGTCCCGACGAGATGGATGGCCCGGTTGTTGGCGATGTGGATCTTGTCGACTTCGGTGAGCGGGTAATCGTTGGCCGCTTCCGGGCTGAGCAGTTGACGCAGCTGCCCTCTCATCAGGAATAGGCGTGACAAGTCGGACGGACGCGCCAAATATTCCGCCTCTTCCTCCGTTTCGGCCGTCGTCACGAGATACGTGACATTGATTTCAGGCTTCTCCATGAACGCTGACGGTGTGAAGTGATGCCGGTACGTGTCGAGCGTGTCTTTGCTCAGTTCCCCGTTAAAAAATTGGGCGAACGAGTAGCCGACGCCCATGCGGCCGGCTTGGACGGCGCTGTTGCCGCTTGACCCGAGCAGCCAAGCCTCAGGGAGCGTCACCCCGGTCGGTGCGGCCGGCGTCGTTTTGTACCACCGTTCTTCCGGCGTCTCATCGTTGATCAGTTGGAGTGTCGTCTGCAATTTCTCATATAGTCCGTCCATCATCGGCTTCTGTCCTTGCGACATCGCGTAGATGGCGTTGGCGTCGCCACCCGGGGCCCGGCCGACCCCAAAGTCGATTCGACCTGGTGCGAGTGCGCTCAGCGTCTTGAACACTTCGGCCATCTTGAGCGGCGAATAGTGCATCATCATGATGCCGCCCGACCCGAGACGAATCCGTTCTGTCTTCGCAGCGATATAGGCCGCGATGACTTCCGGGGCCGAACTTGCGAACGACATACCACCGTGGTGTTCAGCCATCCACATCCGGTAATAGCCTAGCTCTTCTGCCACTTGGGCGAGTTCGACCGCGCTCTGTAAGGCATGTTCTGACGTATGTCCGGACGTCACCGGTGCTTGATCGAGTACACTTAATCTCATTTGTATCGCTCCGTTTCTAAAGTATATATGATGAATATCTCGAATTTGTAACACTCGCCGTCATCATACTAAAGTGAGCCGAAGAATACGAATAGTTCGCTTTTAAAAACGCTCTCTTCTTTTCGAAAAAGAATAGCACGTTGTTGCTTGCTACTTATCTCCTTCTCTATAATGAACGAGAAGAAGCTATTCCTTCATAGCGATTCACGTTACGCACGATGGGGACGTGCTAGTGAAGCGCAAACTACACTTTCGGGGAAAAGAGGTAAATTGAATGAATCATACACCAAATCAGTCCGGTCATGACGGGCCCACATTCACGTCAGCAGATTACATGAAATTCATCATTCCATCGCTCATCGGGATTTTATTCTTCATCGTCCCAATTCCAGATGGGGACGGTTTCACCATCCCGGTCGCTTTTTTGTCGAACTGGTTGATCGACTTGATTGGCGGGATTGTTCCGACCCTAGCCGTCATCATGATGGGGATCTCGGTGCTCGGTTCACTTTGGACGTACGCGGCCAAACCGGCGTTCATCTTAGAGCGGCAACACTTTAATGTCCTGTTCAACGTCACCCCGTTCTGGTTTGTGATGCGCGTCATCGGGTTCATCGCAGGTGTCATGACGCTACTCGTCATTGGTCCCGAGGCGATCACATCCGAGTTCACGGGTGGATTGTTGTTATATGACTTAATCCCGATTTTGTTCGCGACGTTCCTGTTCGCCGGGATCTTATTGCCGCTCTTATTGAACTTCGGGCTGCTCGAGTTCGTCGGGACGATGCTCATCAAAGTGATGCGCCCACTGTTCCGCCTTCCGGGCCGGGCCTCGCTGGACGCGCTCGCGTCTTGGGTTGGAGACGCCACAATTGGAATTTTATTGACGACAAGACAGTATGAAGAGGGTTACTATACGAAACGGGAAGCCTCCATCATCGCGACGACGTTCTCCGTCGTCTCGATCACATTCACGATTGTCATCTTGTCGTATATGGATCTCGCCGAGTACTTCCCGCAATATTACGGCACGATCATCCTGTCTGGTATCGTCGCCGCGCTGATCATGCCGCGCATCTATCCGCTGTCACGGAAGCCCGACACGGCGTACGAAAAGACCGAGTTAAAACCAGAAGAGCCGGTGCCCGCGAACGTTTCGATGCGGACGTGGGCACTCCGTCAAGCGTTGCTCAAATCAAAATCGAGTAAAGGCGCCGTCGCCACGTTCAAGGACGGGTTCCAAAACGTGCTCGACATGTGGCTCGGCATTCTCCCGGTCGTCATGGCCGTCGGAACGATCGCACTCGTCATCGCTGAACACACCTCGTTGTTCACGATTCTCGGGAAACCGTTCGAACCGATTCTCATGTTGCTGCAAGTACCGGAAGCCGAAGCCGCGGCCCAAACGATGGTCGTCGGGTTTGCCGATATGTTCTTGCCGGCCGTGCTCGGCAGCGGCATCGAGAGTGAGCTGACACGGTTCGTCATCGCCTGCGTCTCGGTCACGCAGCTCATCTTCATGTCGGAAGTCGGTGGACTGTTGCTCGGGTCGAAACTACCGATCTCCTTCTTCGATCTCGTCCTCATCTTTTTGCTCCGGACGTTCATCACGCTCCCAATCGTCGTCGGAATCGCCCACTTGGTCTTTTGACGACAGAACGCCTCTTCTCCTATTTCCCTGAGAAGAGGCGTTGTTTGTATAATAGAGAAAAAGGAGGGATGCGTCGTGGAACATCATTACGCCGGACAACTTGAGACCGCGAAAAAGGGTTATGCCGGTATCGTCGACCCGCAGGCTTACGTGAATGACCGCTATCACGGTCAGTGGACACTGTCAGAAGAACAGCGAATCGATGGTGTGCCTGCCTTGCTGCAACGCGCATTCGACGGTGGGAGAAACAATTGTACGCTCACCTCGATGACGGCCATCTTCCGTTATTATCATGACCACGGCTATCCCGACATCCCGGATGACGTGTTTCAACTCCAACGAGACGCACGCGAGATCGCCCTCGCCCATCAGTTCAAAGACGAAAAAGGGACGCCGCCGACACGAATCAGTACAATCATCACAAAACTTTGGTCCCGTTATGGTTATGACGGGCATGCGAGCTCCCGCTATTTATGGAAATGGTCGACGTTCGAACGGGAACTGGCCGCCGGTCGACCGTTCATTTTGAACATGGCGAACGGATTTTATAAAAATCATTCCGTTACGGGAATCGGCTATATGATCTTTAAAAAGCCCGGCTTCCCGGACGTCGTCTTGCTCGAGGTGCTCGACAATCGCTCACAGAATATCCGTTATATCGACTTCAACGAGTTCAACTTTTGGGGCAGCATCACCCGCGTCCTTCCTCCTAGCGGACAGTAATTGTGATCCCCCCTCTAAATGCGGTATAGTGAAGTATCATTTCATAAGGACGTGTAACCATGCGTATTAACAAATTTATTAGTGAATCCGGCAAGGCGTCCCGCCGCCAAGCCGATCGTCTCGTCGAAGAAGGACGAGTCACGATCAACGGGAAGAAAGCGAAAATCGGGGACCAAGTGAATCCGGGTGACGAAGTGCTCGTCAACGGTTCGGCCGCCCGTGTCGCCCGCAACAACGTCTACATCGCCGTCCATAAACCGGTCGGCGTCACGAGTACGACGGAGAAGAAAGTCAAAGGCAACCTCGTCGACCTCGTCAACCACCCGCTCCGCATCTTCAACATCGGCCGGCTCGACAAAGACTCGGAAGGGCTCATCTTGATGACGAACGATGGCGACATCGTCAACGAGATCCTTCGCGCAGAGGGTGAGCACGAGAAGGAATACATCGTCTCGGTCGACAAGCCGATCACACCAGAGTTCGTCGAACAGATGGAAGCCGGTGTCAAGATCCTCGGACAGAAGACGTTACCGTGTAAAGTTCATCCGCTGTCGAAGTTCGACTTCAACATCACGCTCACGCAAGGACTCAACCGTCAAATCCGCCGCATGTGTGAAGCGCTCGGCTACGAAGTATATCGCCTCCAACGCGTGCGCGTCATGAACATCACGCTCGGTAAGCTCCCGCCTGGACAATGGCGCGACCTGTCGAAAAAAGAGCGCGAGCAGTTGTTCCGCGAATTGAACTACGAACCGAAAGAATGGTACTGAAACAAGCCCAGACGCTTTTGTCTGGGCTTGTTAGCGTTCATAGAGCGATGAGACATGGTCGGTCTCACGACGGATAAAACGTTTCAGTTGGGCGCTCAAGTCATCGAGTTGCCCCATCGTCGTCCTGAACTTGAAGGCCGCATGGAAATGGTCAAACGGGTCATGGTCCCATTTGTCGTCAATCCAGACGTCGACTTGGATCGTTCCCGTCCGATCAATCAACGTGAACGTAAGGCTGATTTTTTGATCATCCGCATCCGAGTCGAACAACCGCCAAATCAATGGCTCTTTCCCCCAGGCGTTGTTGAATTGAGCCACCAAGTCGATCAGTTCTTGCAGTATCTCATCTTGCATATATACGTTTTGATTGCTCGAACAGACGGATGAGCGGAGCTGAAGTTTTACCTGGTAGAACAACTCCGTCTCATCTATCCAAATTCGTTCCATCTCGAATTGAGTTTTCATCCCATACACCTGCTATCGCTTTATTCTGGTCGAAGTGATTCGACCAAATCCCTCTCTCGTGCTAAAAACGCCGATAATTGGTGACGCAGATCATCGAGTTGTCCCATTGTCGTCTCGAACGAAAAAGCAGCGTTCATGTCTCCGCCATCGCCTTTCATTTGCTCGACTACGGATTTGACTTGAACGGTCCCTCTCGCATTCGCCAGTTCGAACGTCATCGCGGTGTGGACGAGCGGGATATCGAGTGTCCACGTCTTGGGCGACTTTCCATTGCATGTATTAAACGCTTGTAACGCGGAAACGAGCGCCTCGATATCGGCTACTGTGACGTATTCGTTCACCGTGACCTCGCACCACTTTGCTTTTAACGTCAATACTACATCTATCTCGAGCGCATCTTCCCATATCCGTTTCAATTCCAACTGATGCATCATACCTTCACCTCTTTTTTTCTGACTATACCATGACAATTCATTGCATCCACTAATCGTTTCAGTCAAAAACGGGAATAGTCCTATACAGATGATTTTGTAACGGAAAAGAGGTGAATCGTCATGAATGGCGCCTTGTTCCCCCGCACCTCGGTCGGCAAGTGGTCGATTATTTTAATCGGGCTATTCCTTGCCATGTACGTGCCGTTCTTGTTGCTCGACAGCTTTGATACGACGTTTACGTCAACACTTTGGAGCGACAACGCCGCACACATGCTTCGACTTAGCTATATGACCACGTTCTTCGCACTCGGACTCGGAGCGTTCGTGACCGGCTGGTGGGCCATCTTGAAACAAAAAGAGTACGCCGTCCTCGTCTTCTTCGCCGCCGTCCTCGGTTCAGGATTGTTCGTCCTGCTCGTCATGGAACTCGTTGGGATTTTGGAGTAGCGAAAAAGTAGGGCCTCAAATGAGACCCTACTTTTATTTAGCCGTGACGCCCCCGTCGACCGGGAGTTCGATGCCGGTGATATGGTTCGCCTCATCTGATGCGAGGAAGAGGACGGCTGCTGCCACCTCATGCGCCGTCCCTAAGTTCGGCAAGGCGACTTGGTTCAAGAAATGTTGTTTATAATCTGGATGCTCCATGTGCGGTGCGCTCATCGGTGTGACGATATAGCCCGGATGCACCGAGTTGACGCGAATGTTTTGTTTGCCGTAATCGACGGCCGCTGCTTTCGTGAGCGAGCGGACCGCACCTTTCGATGCCGTATACGCTCCTGCTCCGGCCATTCCAGTTAGCGCTGAGATGGACGAGATGTTGACGATCGAACCGCCGTAATTCTTCTCCATGAGCGGGATCGCGTATTGCGTTCCGAGCATGACGCCATCGATGTTGATGCGATACGTCCGCGCCCAATCTTCTTCTGTCTGCTGTAAAAATGGTTTAGCCAGTGCGATGCCGGCGTTGTTGACGAGAATGTCGAGCTTGCCGCACGTTGCTTGGACTTCTGCGTAAACCTTCTCCCAATCTGTACGTGATGTCACATCGTGTTGAATCGACAGCGCCTCCCCGTCCTGCGCTCGAATCGACTCGACGACGTTCGTTACTGCTTCAAGATTGATATCGGTCGCGACGACCGTCGCCCCTTCTTTTGCGAACAATTTCGCCGTCGCTTCTCCCATACCACTGCCTGCACCTGTGATGACCGCAACTTTCCCCTTTAACCGCATTAAATTCTCTCCATTCTTAAAATATGATAGTCTAACTATCATAATAATAGACGAGGCACATTTGATTCTCAACGAAACTGCCTGAACACGTTATAATGACGAGACAACAAAGAGGTGATTAGATGAACAAACGACAACAAAATAAAGAAGAGCGCTTGAATCACATCATCGATCAAGCTGAGACACTTTTTTTGAAAGACGGGTTTGAGCGCGTCCAAATGCAAGACATCGCCGACGCTGCAAACATCGGGGTGGCGACGCTGTTCCGCTATTTCCCGAAAAAAGACCAACTGATCGTCGCGGCCGCCGTCCATAACTTGACACCGACGTTACACGTTTTCAAGGAATTGACGGCACAGCGTGGTAACGCCTATTCAAGACTAGAAGCAATACTCGATTATTTGCTTGGGCAACAGCTGCGTCAGACGAGCCACTCCCGCTTCCGTGAGGCGTTCGAAAGCTACGCCTCGTTCGTCGCTTCCCCGCTCCCAGGAATCGATGGCTATATCGAACTACAGCGCCAAATCATGGCGACGCTCGAGCCGCTCATCCAAGACGGGCGGACGGACGGGTCGTTCCGGCACGATATCGACGTGAAAGAGACGGTCATCACCGTCATCAACGCGTTCGGTACGTTCGGCAACAACATCATCTTGAAGTCGCACATCAGTTATTTAGAGAAAGATATCGACCCGACGATTCAACAGCGTGTCTTGAAAGAGATGCTTCTCTCGTATATTCGTAAATAAACAACAACCGTTTCCTGAGTCGGAAACGGTTGTTGTTTATTTTATCGGACCGGCTTTTCAGGCGGCATCCCTCCATCTCCCCCTGAGTGCTGTCCGCCATTTCCCATGCCCATACCAGTTTGAGGGGTCGTTACACCCGATTCGTTCAACCACGTAACGACGTCGTCGAGCGTAAATTCAACAATCTGTTCACCTCCTGTATATGAACCTTCATAAAGCCCAGTAGTCGATTCCCCGCTAACCTCGCCTCCGGTCGAGAGCGTATACTTCTCGCCTACCACAAAATCTGGCGAGCTCATAATGATTGATTGATAGTCCTTCGAAGGTTTCAATGTTGCAACGGACTCGCCGGCGCTATTTTCCACATGCACAATCGTACCGGCCTCAAGCATGTCCGAAAACGTCATCACGATCGTTCCAGCCTGAGATGTGTCACTAGGTGCTTGCAGCATACTTGAACCTCCAGCCGCCGCTAAGAATCCGCCGCTCCAATCAAAAGTCCCATCAAAGTCAAGTGACGTGTTCCCAGTATCAGTCGGCCCGTTCACAATGACCAAGCCATCTGACATCATGATTTCTCCATTTGAATCAATTCCGTCTCCGCCTGCGTCGATCGTTATCGTACTTCCGTTCATCGCAATCATCGCACCTTCCGTCGCGGCCATATCCCAACCAGAACTGTCGTTACCACCAGCCGAGTTGATTCCATCATCGGTCGACTTAATATCAATCGTCCCGCCGCTCAAGTTTACAACTTTCCCTTCGATACCTTCATAGCTTTTTAGTACATTGATTGTGCCACCACCGATTGTCACGGTTTCGTCAGCATGGATCCCATCGTCGCCCGTCGTCAATTGGAAAGTACCTTCTTCAATCATGACGGTCGCGTTGCTGTGAATGGCGTCATCAGAAGCATCGATGCCGAACTCGCCTCCTGTCACTGTGACGGTGCCACCAGCTTTCAATCCTTTCATACTCGTTTCGTCCTCTGTTGTCGTCGACGTCGGTTGATTCGGACGTTCTTCAAACGTCTCAATTGTGTCTGGGCTACCTCCACCAGAAACAATTTGGTACGTACCGTCGATGATGGTCAAATCGGTCACGGCTTGAATACCATCACTACCTGCCGTCAGCGCATACGTACCGGACTCGATGACGACTTGGCCAAGACCCGCATCTTTATCATTCGTCGTCTTCAGGGCATCCCCCCCTGCTTCAATCGTCATATTCGCTTGATTGATCGCAAGTAAATCACGCCCAATGATTCCATCATCGACACTTTCAATATCGAATGCTCCGGAAACGATTCGTAATTCATCTTTCCCGATCAATGCATCATTGAAGTTAGCCCGAATCGTCAAATTTCCGGTTCCGTTGATGACAAGATCATCCTTACTGAACAGAGCTGCACTCGGTTCCTCATTCTCTACATCATCATACGTATACTTCTCCGCATCGTTTAAGTAGTTTGTCGTTCCATCAACGAGTGTGATAATCGTCTTTTCAGCATTTTTAATATAAACTGGTGCTGACGTCGCACTGGTGATGTCGACCCCGTTTAAAATCAGACGGACGGTCGTATCGTCTTCTGTGTCTACTCGAATTTGTCCGTCTGACCAGGACCCTTCGATCACGTACACGCCACCTACTTTGATTTGCACGATGCCATCTTGAAAGATGGCCCCATCCCCTTTAACGTCTACGTCTCCATCGTTTAAGCTAATAGTTGTCGCATCGTCCGCTTCGTAATCGGTTACGTAATCCTCGTCCTCGTAGGTGACTAGTTTTCCATCGTTTTTGACGACTTCTGTATCAAATGTCGTTTGACTCGTATAGCTGGATTGAATGTTTTGGCTCGCCTCTTCATCCGCACATCCAAACAATAGGAGCGAACTAAGCAGCGCTAGCGTCAGTGGTTTCGTTCTTTTATCCATATCGAATTCCTCCATTTCTGTTTCCGTGAAGCATGGAATCAGTATGGAGCGCCTTCCTTAAACGAACCTTAAACCAACGCGAGACCATCATTTCCCACACAATCCCTAGAAAGATTGTAGATGCTCAGAAAATGCTGAGCATATAATGAAAAAGACTAATTTATTGAAGAAGGTGATCCGTACGATGCAATTATTAATTATCGAGGACGACTACGAACTCGCCGAGACACTTCGAGAGACAACGTCTTCTCGCTTCGAATCGACGATAGCTTACGATGGCGAAGAAGGCTTATTTTTAGCTGAGCAACATATTCATGATGTCATCCTGTTGGATTTGATGCTCCCGTTATTGAATGGCTATGAAGTGTTGAAAGCACTGCGCGACCGGAACGTGCATACGCCTGTATTGATTTTGACAGCGAAAGACGGCATCGACGATAAACTAAGGGGCTTTCATGTCGGAGCAGATGACTATTTGGTGAAACCATTCTATCGAGAAGAGTTACTCGTTCGACTCGAAGCGATTGTCCGGCGCAGTGTAGGCATGACCTCTCCTGAGACACTGACGTTCCGAGACTTACATCTTAATCTTCAGACGAAAGTTGTTCAAGTCAATGAAACCATTTTGAATTTGAACGGAAAGCAATTTGATTTGCTTGAGTACTTGTTAGGTAATCAAGGCGCCATTTTAACGAAAGAGCAAATTTTCGATCGGGTGTGGGGATTTGACTCTGAAACCTCGACGACTGTCGTCGAAGTATACGTCAGCCATTTACGTAAAAATTTGAAGCCGTTTGGTTACGACCGATTCATTAAGACGTTTCGTGGTCTCGGTTATATGTGGACAAATCCGGGTGAAGCCCATGTATAACCAAAAGTTATTTCGACGCGAGCAGTTCAAATTTATGGCGTTTAACTTGATTTCCTTCACTATTATTTTCACACTCTTCAGTATCATCATCATCAGTCAAGTCCGGTTAACGCTCTACTCGAACGCCGATCGTGAGCTACAAACATTCACGGAACGATTTGAACAGTTCGCGAATGACCCGCCGAATGAGGAGTTTGAACGTGATCCCCGTGGACCAAACCCCCGGATTATCGTCATTCATTGGAGTGAGGATGGTGAAATTTTGAACGAGTCTGAAATCGGTACAACGCTGTACGAAAACTACTTATCTCGTTATACGTTAGATACGTCGACTCTAGACGACATCACCAACCTCGTTATTGATGATACGTATTATTTCCGGTCGCTCCTCGTCGAAGATACGTCGGTCGGCTCTTATACACAACTTTTGATCAATACTGACGCCGAACAAGGCATCCTCGACAACTTCACACGACTGATTACATGGTTCGCGGTTATTTTTATTTTGTTATCGATTCTTGCAAGTTATGTATTGTCCAAACGCATGATGCAACCAATCATCCGTTCTTGGAACAAACAAGCTGAATTCGTCGAAAACGCGTCACACGAACTTCGTACACCGCTGACGATCATCCAAAATAAACTTGAACTTTTGCTGACAAAGCCAGATGCTCGGATCACCGAACAACTTGAACCGATTGCCCTTAGCCTTTCCGAGACGCGACGCCTGTCGAAATTGACAAGCGATTTGTTGACACTGGCGCGGGCCGACTCAGCTGAAACACAGTTGAACACACAACTCGTTGATCTTAGTCATCTTCTACTAGAAGTATGTGCACCGTACGAGGAAATTGCTTTGTCACAGGATAAAGTATTTCTGTTGACGGTCAATGGGAAAATCCACGTGTCGGCCGACCCGGTCCGTCTGCATCAGCTGATCGTTATCCTGCTTGATAACGCCTTAAAATACACCAAATCTGGCGATACGATTTCTGTCATGCTCACTAATCGGGATTACACGCCAACTATTTCAGTCTCGGATACCGGTATAGGGATTCAGGACGGGCATCAAGAACAAATTTTTGAGCGTTTTTATCGAGAAGATACTGCTCGCGCTCGTGATACGGGCGGAACTGGTCTTGGTCTTTCGATCGCTAAATGGATTGTTGATGCACATTCTGGCACAATTCATGTCGAGGCGAATCAACCATCCGGTTCGATCTTCACAATCACACTCTAAGAGACCATATATTGGTCTCTTTTTTTTGGTTTAAGTTTTGTTTAAGGTTTTTTTAGTCTAATCAAGACAGATACACAAGAAAGGAAGGGTTCACATGAAGTCATTCTGTCTGAATGGAAAACGAGGGCGATATGAGTTTAAGCATGAGATCACAAAGATGGACTGTCATGTTCTCCGAAAACGGTTACGCCATTTTATGCACCTCGACCCATACGCCAAAACAGATGGAACGTATTTGATTCGAAGTGTCTATTTTGATAATTTCGAGAATAAAGTTCTGCAGCAGAAAAAGGAAGGTTTCTACGAGCGTGATAAATTTCGGGTACGTCTATACGACTACAATATATCTTGCTTAAATCTCGAAAAAAAGAGCAAACGCGATAACATGACCTACAAACAAAAGTGTAAGTTGACACCGGATGAATATGAATTGCTCCGTCGTGGTGAAATCCAGTGGATGCGCCACGACACACGCACCCTTATCCAAGAACTGTACGTTCAAATGAAACTTTATCAATTGCGACCAGTGACCGTCGTTGACTACAAACGTGAGGTCTTTATTTACCCGCACGGGAATGTCCGCGTCACGTTCGATAGCGAGATTAAGACGAGTTTCTATAATAATGATCTGTTAAATCCACATATCCCTATGGTGGAGACAGAACCTGACGTGGTCGTTCTCGAGGTGAAATATGATGCATATTTGCCCGAGGTCATTAAAAAGTTACTCCAACTCGGAGATCGTCGTCGCGGTACCTATTCTAAATACCAAATGAGCCGGATGTACGGCTAAAAGGAGAATCGTTATGGAGAATATTAGTTTCACAGATGTTTTCAAATCTAGCATTTTAGAGAAGACGAGCAGCTTTTCGCTCGTGGATTCGTTGATTGCGCTCACCGCCTCATTTTTGATCGGTCTCTTCATCTATGTCGTCTATCAAAAAACGTTCAGCGGAGTCATGTATTCACATACGTTCAATATTTCGCTGATTATCATGTCAATGGCGACAACACTAATCATCATGGGAATCTCGTCAAACGTCCTCTTATCACTCGGGATGGTCGGTGCTCTCAGTATCGTGCGCTTCCGCACCCCACTTAAAGATCCGATGGACATCGTTTACGTCTTCTGGACGATTGTCGCGGGAATTCTTTGCGGGGCCGGGTTTATCCCGCTCATCTTGATCGGATCAGCAGCGATTGGAGCCGTCCTTGTTTTCTTTGGAAATCGGATCCGTGTCGAAAACCCTTATTTGCTTGTTGTGCGTTATCAGGCGGTCGCTAACGAGCCGCAACTAGAAGGAATGGTCTCTGAGCACACGAGAAAGCATTTACTCAAGTCAAAATCCGTCATGCCTGGTGATGATTACGAAGTAACGTATGAAGTTCGGGTCAAGGACAATGATTTTTCATTCATCAATAAAATTTCTGAGTTGAACGGCATCAAATCAGCCATCATGTTAAGTTACGATGGGAATTTCACTGCATAACAAAAGCCCCTTCGCGCGTGAAAGGGCTTTATTCGTGTAGTTCAAGCGGAAGACCGTCCCGATCAAAGAAGAACGTCATCTTTTCGCCCGTGAACGTATCGCAACGAATCGGTTCTGTCGTGATGCTCACGAATGACGTCGAACCCAAGAATATCGATATAGAACCGCTTCGCCTGGTCATAGTTTGAGGCGATAATCGCCACGTGATGGATGGTATGGAACTGCATCATAATCCCCCATATACAAAAAAAATGAGCACCTCTCTAAAGAGGTGCTCTCGAAAAGTCTACCGCGTCGAACCACGCTCCACAACGTGCTCCCGAAGGAATGTCCGCCGTCTTACATAGACCAGCTCATCGCATGTACTCAACAATACTCGAATGATGCTTCGTCGTCAATCTTTTGTTTTCATTCGCCTTGACATCTCTCCAAAAATTAGGATAATGAAGAGTGTTAGCACTCTTGTGTAAAGAGTGCCAAAATCGAACGATAAAGGAGAACGGTCATGACAAAGAAACAGTTTCAAGCTGAATCGAAACGAATTTTAGAGTTGATGGTCCACTCAATCTATACACATAAGGACATCTTCCTCCGTGAGCTCATCTCGAACGCGAGTGACGCCATCGACAAGATGTATTACCGCGCCCTCTCGGACGAGGCGATCGACTTCAACAAGGACGACTACTTCGTCAAAGTCGAACTCGACAAAGATGCACGCACGATCACGATCCGCGACACAGGGATCGGGATGACGGACGAGGAGCTCGAGTCAAATCTCGGAATTATCGCGAAAAGTGGTTCTCTCGCGATGAAACAGGCGACGAAGATGGAAGAAGATCATAGCCTGATCGGTCAATTCGGCGTCGGCTTCTACTCGGCGTTCATGGTCGCCGACCGCGTGACGGTACGCACTCGCTCGGTCGATAGCGATCAAGGCTATTTGTGGGAGTCAGACGGCATCGACGGCTATACAATCGAGCCGACATCTAAAGAAGAGATCGGTACTGAGATTGTCCTACACTTGAAAGCTGATACCGAAGACGATACGTATTCTTCATTCTTAGAAGAGTATGAAATCCGTTCGCTCATCAAGAAGCACTCGGACTTCATCCGCTATCCAATTAAGCTCGACGTGACGAAACACCGTCCAAAAGAAGACTCGGAAGACTACGAGGATTACGTCGAGGAAGAGACAATCAACAGCATGGTGCCGATTTGGCGCAAGCGGAAGAATGAGCTGACGGACGAGGACTACAAAGCGTTCTATCACGAAAAACGCTACGGCTTCGATGAGCCGCTCAAACATCTCCACTTGAACGTCGACGGCTCAATCCGCTATCAGTCGATTCTCTATATCCCGTCATCGGTCCCATTCGACTACTATACAAAAGAGTTCGAGAAAGGGCTCGAACTGTATTCGAACGGCGTCTTGATCATGGAGAAGTCGCCTGACTTATTGCCGGACTACTTCGGTTTCGTCAAAGGAATGGTCGACTCAGAAGACCTGTCACTCAACATTTCCCGGGAAATGTTGCAGCAGGACCGCCAGCTGCGCGTCATCGCCAAGAACGTCAAGTCGAAAATCAAAGGCATGCTCGAGAAGATGCTCCGTGACGAGCGAGAAGACTACGAGAAGTTCTTTGACGCATTCGGCCGCCAAATCAAGTTCGGCGTCTACGACCAGTTCGGCGCCGCGAAGGATGAGTTGAAGGACTTGCTCTTGTTCCACTCGTCGAACGAGAAAAAGCTCGTCTCGCTGAAAGAATACGTAGAGCGTATGAAAGAGGACCAGAAGTACATCTATTATGCGACGGGCGAATCGATCCATCGTATCGACCTTCTCCCGCAAACGGAACGTTTGAAAGAAGAAGGCTTCGAGATCCTCTACTTCACAGAAGAGATCGACGAGTTCGCTATCAAAGTGCTCCAGTCTTATGAAGACAAAGAGTTCAAGTCGGTCGCGAGCGGTGACCTCGGCCTCGACGATGAGGCGGCGAATTCGCTCAATGAAGACAATAAAGACTTGTTCGCCTTCATGAAGACCGAGCTCGGCGATCGTGTCAAAGAAGTGCGCGCGTCAACTCGTCTCAAGTCGCACCCGGTCTGCTTGACGGTCGCAGGTGACGTCTCGATTGAGATGGAGAAAATCATGAACACAATGCCGAACGGTGGCGGCATGAAAGCCGAGAAAGTACTCGAAGTGAACGCCGACCACGCCATCTTCCAGACGTTGCAACGCGTCTATACGGAAGACGAGGCGAAAGCGAAACAATATACCGATCTTCTTTACCAGCAAGCACTCCTCATCGAAGGGTTACCGCTTGAAGATCCGGTAGCGTATTCGAATGCGGTATGTGCGTTAATGGCAGAATGATTGAAAGGCAGAGGGCGACCTCTGCCTTTTTTATTTTTCCCGATAAAACCAGCGTTTCACCACTTCGTTGAGCAAGACATAGCCGACCAGCAGCCCGAGTAACGTGAATAGAATCGGGAACGGTAACGGATAGAGGCCGAGCAGCGACGCGTTCGGCAAATAAGGCACGACGATCGCGACCGCACCGACAAGGATCGACGCGAATAAGAGGATCGGGGCCGGACGACTGTGATACAGGATCCGGCGTGTCCGCATGATCATCAAGATGAGCAGCTCGGTCAAAATCGAGAAGACGAACCAACCGCTTTGAAACACGGACTCGTTCGCATTGAATAAGACGATCAACACTAAAAACACCGTGTAGTCGAATAAGGAACTGACGAGTCCGAAGACGATCATGAAGCGCCGCACTTCTTTCAAATCCCATCGTCTGGGCACACGCACATCCTCGGTGTCGACTCTATCTTGTGAAATGGCCAGGGCCGGGAAGTCGCTCAAGAAGTTGATCATGAGAATCTGTTTCGGTAACAGCGGCAAAAACGGTAAGAACAACGAGGCCCCGGCCATGCTGAACATGTTTCCGAAGTTGGCGCTCGTCGTCACCATAATGTATTTGAGTGTGTTCGCAAACGTCGTCCGGCCGAGGACGATACCGCGCAGCAAGACGCGCAGGCTCTTTCGAACGAGTACCAAATCAGCCGACTCTTTGGCGATATCGACCGCATTCTCGACCGTCAGACTGACGTCGGCCGCATGGAGCGCCGGTACGTCATTGATTCCGTCACCCATGTACCCGACGACGTGCCCGTTTTTCTTGAGCGCCAAAATAATCCGTTCTTTTTGGTTCGGGTCGACCTCGGCAAAGAGTGTCGTCGTCTCGATTTTTTGCCACAATGCCTCGTCCGACATTCGAACCAAGTCTTTCCCGGTCAGGACACCGGTGACTTGCAGACCGACGGCTTCAGCGGTGTGAAGTGCGATCGAAGCGTTATCGCCTGTGATGATCCGGAGGTCGACACCGTGTGAGACAAGTTGACGGATCGTTTCGGCGACATCAGCTTTCGGATGGTCGAATATGAGCAAGAAACCGATGAACGTCATACCGGTCTCATCGTCGACACTGTACTCGTCACGAATCGTCACTCGTTTTTCCGCAACCCCGAGCACCCGGATGCCCTGGGCGCTCCAGTTTTCAAATTGAACTTCTAGCTCCATTCGCGCGAACGAGTCGAGCGGGTGGCTCGTCGCGTGCTTCCATACATGGTCACACGTATCGAGCACACTATGGAAGGCACCTTTCGCCAGCATGCGAACGTCCTGCCCGTCTTGCACGATAACGCTCAAGCGCTCTCGCATGAAGTCGAACGGGACTTCCCCGAGACGCGTCACTGCCGCCACGTCGATCTGGCGGTGGCGGCGAATCATATCGTCTAAGTCGTTCTTCATTCCCGTCTGGAGCGTGGCGTTCAAATAGGTGGCTCGGAACACCTCGTCCGAGGAGACCCCACTCGAATCGACTGCATCGTCGATTCGAATTTGTCCTTCCGTCAGCGTCCCCGTCTTGTCCGTACATAGTACGTCCATGCCCCCAAAGTTCTCGATGGCGGTCAATTTGCGAACGATGACCCCTTCTTGCGCCATTGCTCGTGACCCTTGGGATAGTGTGATACTGATGATGGCACTGAGAAGTTGCGGTGTGATACCGACCGCAAGCGCCACAGCAAACAAGAGCGAGTCGATGACATCCCGCTCGAACCAAACGTTGATAGCGAAGACGACAAGTGTCAGCACGAGCATGATGCGCGTCAACAGATAACCGAAATGACGGATTCCTCGTTCGAACTCCGTCTCCGGAGGGCGGAGCGTCAACCGCTTCGCGATTTCACCGTATTCGGTCGTCCGTCCCGTGTGAACGACGAGCATCGCCGCGTTCCCGCTTTGGACACTTGTTCCCATATAGACGCAGTTGAAGCGTTGTTCTAACGACTGGTCAGGCGCCGTCACGCCGACTTGTTTTTTGACCGCACCCGACTCCCCGGTCAGCATCGACTGATTGACGAAACAATGCTCGCTCGTCAGAAGAATCCCATCAGCCGGCACCAAGCTCCCTGCCGACAGTTCGACGACGTCGCCTGGGTACTAATTCAATGGCAGGCACGTCAATCAAGTTGCCATCACGCCAAACTAAGACGTGGACTTTCACTTTGTCACGCAATTCTTCAACCGCTTTGCTCGCATGAAATTCTTGAAAATAACTGAGGACGGCACTCGCCAAGATGATTGTTAGAATGATGCCCGCATCGATATAGTCACCCGTTAGTGCCGAGATGAGCGTCGCTCCGAGCAGAATGAGAATGATCGGACTTTTAAATTGTCCAAGCAATAGCGCAAGCCGGGTAAAACGGCGTTCTTTGGCGAGCGCATTTAATCCAAATTCGACTTGACGACGCTTGGCCTCAGTAGAACTGAGACCGTGAGTTGATGAGTCGAGTGCTTGGATTAAGTCAATAGAAGGACGGGACCAATATTCATCTGTCTGGACATCTCTCATGACCGTTGCCTTCTTTCATAATGAAAATGAATATGGACGTGGCTACATGAGTTGTATTCCCGTTTTTAGATGAGATGCTTGATTTGTTTTCGTTCAACTTTAAGCAAAAAATAAAGAAATGCGCCTCCATTCGCATGGTCGACGCATTTCTATTAGCGTAAATTATTATAGGTTCCTAACAACTGCATCTGAATTGCTTCCTGCAAGATGTTTTGATCGTCCTCTTGTTCATGAACCTCCGCAATCCGGTGGCCCATCCGTTCAATCAATCCGACGACGAGTGCGTTCCCCATCGTGAAGTAACGTTTGCGATCGGTCATCGTCTCCGTCCATCCATAAGGGAATCCGTTTAGCCCCTCACACTCCTCAGGGCGCAAGTAACGAAGCTTCTTCGTCTGTGGGTCCTCGATGACATGGCTCGAACGGTTGCAAGTCCCTTCGCTCGTCAACATCGTTCGTCCAGGAAGGTCGAGCGAGTCCGGATAAGACATGCCACCTTCAGCATAGATGTAGACGTGCCCGCTCGCCGAGGTCCGCTCGATCTTCTTCGGTCCTTTCAAGTAAGCAAGCTCTTCCTGCTCATTCCGACCCGATTTTTTAATCGTCTCGGTGTCCAAATAATACTGTTCCGGTGCAGGCCCGAACTGTTCATAGACCTCTTTTACGACTTCTCCGAGCGTTTTAGGCGTCTCTCGTTTCGGTAGCGTCTCAAGCGTCGTCACTCTACCACCGGTCATAATTCCCGCGTTGCGATATGTTGCCGAGAACGTATCGGAAATCTCGACGATATCTTCCGGCAGTTGGAAATCTGCTCCCGGATGCTTCTCGCTCGTCAGTTCGTGCACATGGAAAGCAGGTGCAAAGAATCCTGACTCGAGTAACCATTCTTCCGGGTTCGCTTTCCTTGCTCGTTCCGAGTGATTCAAATCTTCCCGTGTAGCGAAGATGAAGATGCGGCGACGACGTTGCGCGAATCCATAATCGGCCGCATTGATGACGCGCCACTCGACCGTATAACCTTGGTCAGCGAAAGCCCGAAGCATGACACTGAAGTCACGACCACGTTGTTTGGCCGGAGATTTCATGAGTCGATCCACGTTCTCCAATAGAACATAAGGCGGTTTCTCCTGCTCGATGATGTTCATGATTTCCCAGAACAGGACGCCTTTCTTCCCTTGGAGTCCTTGCTCGTTCTTCAAGCTGCGCGACACGCTATAGTCCTGGCACGGGAAGCCACCGACCAACAGATGGTGTGGGCCGGCCTCCATCCAAGACAAGGCGATATCCTCGTTCATATGCATGCCTCGTCCTTTGAAACGTTCGGCGTAGCAATCGAAGGCCGGTTGACTCTTCGTCGCCGGTTCCCATTGATTGCCCCAAACCACATCGAATTTGTCAGATGTAGGCTCGGCATTCACGTCTTTAATCCCTTCAAGTGCGATGCGGAAACCTCCTACACCGGCAAATAACTCAACTACTTTAATCAATGGGAACACCCTTTCGTATTTTCTATCTTAAATTTACTCTATTTTTTATATTTACTCAATGGAATTAGTGTATCACGAACGGTGAAATCGATCAACCGATACGCTATAATGGTTATAAATGTAAATTTCAGGAGGTCTTTTTTTTGCGCTACGAAACGATACAAGAGCTTATGGATAAAGCGAGAGAGGCCGAGGGGAAGACTTTCGGCGAAATCGACACGACCGGACGCATCAAGAACGTTCGGTCGAAAGGCGCCCTCGGACATATCATCGAGGAGAGCCACTTCGGATACCCAATCAACTCGGATGCACGGCCTGACTTCGAAGAGCTCGGTATCGAGTTGAAGGTCACACCTTTCAAGAAAAATAAGAATGGTACATATTCATCAAAAGAACGGCTTGTTTTGAACATGATTGATTATCATAACGAGCACGGATATTCGTTCGAGACGTCGAGCTTCCTATCGAAAGCAACGAGCATGCTCATCATGCTTTATCAATACGAGTCAGATATTCCGATTGACGACTACCGTATCTATAAGGCGTTCTTGAACGAGTTCTCCGAAGAAGATTTAGATGTGATGCGACAGGACTGGGAGACGATTGTCGCAAAAATCAAACGTGGAGAGGCCCATTTAATTTCCGAGGCAGATACGATGTACTTGTCAGCCTGCACGAAAGGGGCGAACGGCTCGGTCGTCCGTAGCCAACCGTTCTCAGAACAACCCGCAAAACCGCGAGCCTTCTCGCTCAAGGCATCCTATATGTCTGGACTAGTCCGGCAGTACCTGACCCCGGAGCTGATGGAATCGATCGCCTCACATGGTGAGCTGAAAGAGATGTCCCTCGAGCAGCTCCTCGAGGCCCGACTATCCCCTCATTACGGGAAGACAGTGCTCGAACTATGTGAAGAAACCGGCATCCGGTATAACCCAGGAAACAAGGCGATGATCCCAAGAGTGATGGCTCGACTATTAGGCGTGAGAGGAACCGACCTATCTAGTATTGAAGAGTTTGCGAAAGCCGGAATAAAGTTCAAGACGGTCGGTCGTGAGCCCAACAGATCTATACGAGAACATATGTCGTTCGGGAAGGTCGATTTCGATGACTTGCATCGAGATGAGTGGGAAGAGTCCGCCCTGTACGACACGTTCGCTGAACAGAAGTATCTTCTCCTCGTCTTCCGATACGATGAAGAGTACGTGTCTAAACAAAAACGTATCCCTCGATTTGAAGGGATACGCTTATGGAACATGCCGCTCGAGACCGTTGATAGAGAATTGAAGTCGATGTGGCTCGAGACAAAAAATATCGTTCAAGCAGGAGTTCAGTTGACGCCAATGAAACGAGGCGTCAAAAACAATCTTCCCGGTCCAAAATTCAATCGTGTGGCACACGTCCGCTCAAAAGCTCTCAATGGAAAAGATAAAGTTAGACTCCCAGATGGTCAATGGATCACAAAACAATCATTTTGGTTGGATAGAAACTATATCCAGCAGATTCTGGACGCTTAACATGAGTATTCCCCTCCCTCAAGTGGAATCTTCTTAATAGAAGGAGGTGGGGGGAATGGCCAGAAACGTACCGAAGGCTTCGAGTCCAGCCGTCTTCAAGACGATGAGCGGGAACCGTGGCAAGGACACGAAGATGGAAGTGAAAGTCCGGAAGGCACTTTGGGCTGCTGGATATCGATACCGAAAGAACAATCGGAAGCTTTATGGGACACCTGACATCTCATTCCCCGGCCTACACGTCGTCGTCTTTCTGGACTCTTGTTATTGGCATGGCTGTCCCCTTCACTTCAAACTGCCGAAGACGAACACCGAATTCTGGCGCCAAAAGATTGGACGTAACATCGAGCGAGATGCTGACGTCACACGACATTATGTAGAAGAAGGTTGGATTATCCTCCGGTTTTGGGAGCACCAGGTCAATGAAGATTTTGATCACGTGATATATACCATCACTCATTTCGTCGATATGGCCAAAAACAATCGACATAGACGAAGTGGTTGATGCTTCAAACGCATCAGTCTAAATCCTCGTCAAACAATGGTTCATCATAGGTCTCTGTCGCATCATCGACAATCAGGTTCGTGTAGAATTCCTCTACACGGCCTCTTTTTTCGCCATTTTCGTTCAAGTACTCAACAATCCTAAACGTCTCAGGCGCCTCGAGTCCGATGATGACGATCGGTACAGTTAGTTGCGTGTTCAATGGCTTCAAATGGTGGACGTATTTCTCAAACGTCCCGATGGCGTTGTCGAAATTCCCTGCACGCTGAAGTCGCTGCGTCGCGCAGATGATCACGCCAATCCTTGTTTGGATTGCTTTTTCTACATGGTTCAGCTCGCTTGCAATGACCGGTTTCAACAGATTCCAGGCAATCGTACCCGAATGGTTGAATCCGACCTCTAGCGAAATATTGTCTTTGGCAAAATCGAGGCGCCACACATTCTCGGAATAGTCACGGTCTTGAAATATCGGACTCTCACTCGCCCATCCCCTTTTTAAAAACTCTGATTTGAACAGCTCATTCAAGGCCTTGGATAGACTTTTGTTCTTGCTCGCGTACTTCTCCTCGAATTTCTTGATGATTGCATCATCACTGATCGACTGGATGATGTCATGAATTTCTGACCAGATTTCAGTGAATGCCGCATCATTTTTTAGAATGGTTTCTCCAAATCGATGTGAATGGATTCTATATTTCAATTGATTCACTCTTCTCTGTTAGTAATTGATAATGATATGCCTCATGGCGAGAATGAGATGCTTCTCTTCATTCAAATCGAACTCTCGACCCTGATAATAACTTTATCAGGATACATGATTGAAAACAAAAGCACATTTGATTTGTAATCGCTTTCTTTGCCTTTATCAAGCCTTTTTTCCATTTAACGTTGATAGATCAACCTTTTAGGCAGCATGCATACGTCTTGACAATTTCGCCTAGTTATATGAAATTAGTATTACATTATAATTATTCTAGTAGAGATACAATTCCGCTAGAGTAAAAACCCAAGGAGGACATACCCCATGTCATTAATCGGCAAAGAAATCTTACCATTCACAGCACAAGCGTTCCAAACAGGAGAATTCCTCGAAGTATCAGACAACAACCTTAAAGGTCAATGGAGCGTCGTTTGCTTCTACCCGGCTGACTTCACATTCGTCTGCCCGACTGAACTTGAAGACCTTCAAAACGAATACGCGACATTGAAAGACCTCGGCGTCGAAGTCTACTCAGTGTCTACAGACACACACTTCACACATAAAGCTTGGCACGAAACGTCAGAGAAAATCGGCAAGATCGAATACATCATGATCGGCGACCCGTCACACACGATCTCACGCAACTTTGACGTCTTGAACGAAGAAGATGGCCTTGCTGACCGCGGTACGTTCATCATCGACCCAGACGGCGTCATCCAAACTGTTGAAATCAACGCAGGCGGCATCGGCCGTGACGCGAGCACGCTCGTAAACAAAGTCAAAGCAGCACAATACGTCCGCAACAACCCAGGCGAAGTTTGCCCAGCGAAATGGGAAGAAGGCTCAGCGACACTTCGTCCAAGCCTCGATCTCGTTGGCAAGTTGTAAGGAGCGGATTCCATGTTAGAAGCAGATATTAAACAACAACTAGATCAATACTTGCAGCTCATGGAGGGCGACGTCGTCCTCCGTGTGAGCGCTGGTGATGACGCGGTCTCTAAAGAGATGCTCGAACTCGTCAACGAGCTCGCAAGCATGTCGTCACGTATCTCCGTCGAAAACGTCACGCTCGAACGCACACCGAGCTTCAGCGTGAACCGTCCGTCTGAAGAGACGGGCATCGTCTTCGCCGGAATCCCGCTCGGTCATGAGTTCACGTCACTCGTCCTCGCGTTGCTCCAAGTGAGCGGCCGAGCGCCGAAAGTCGACGCAGATGCGATCAAGCAAATCCAAAACATCGAAGGCACGTACCACTTCGAGTCGTACATCAGCCTCAGCTGCCATAACTGTCCGGACGTCGTCCAAGCACTTAACGTCATGAGCGTGCTCAACCCGAACATCTCACACACGATGATCGACGGCGGCGCGTTCAAGGCAGAAGTCGAAGCGAAAGAAATCATGGCCGTCCCGACCGTCTTCTTGAACGGAGAAGCGTTCGGTAACGGACGGATGTCACTCGAAGAGATCTTGGCGAAACTCGGCACAGGTCCTGACGCTTCGGCGTTCGAAGACAAAGAGGCGTATGACGTCCTCGTCATCGGTGGTGGTCCGGCTGGTGCAAGCGCGGCCGTTTACGCGGCTCGTAAAGGCATCCGTACCGGCATCGTCGCTGAACGCTTCGGTGGTCAAGTGATGGACACGATGGGCATCGAGAACTTCATCGGCACGTCGTACACGGAAGGTCCAAAACTCGTCGCGAGCTTAGAGGAACACGTGAAAGCATATGGCGTCGACGTCATGAATCTTCAACGCGCGAAGCGCCTTGAGAAGAAAGACCTCGTCGAAGTCGAACTTGAAAACGGCGCGATTCTGAAGAGTAAGAGTGTAATCTTGTCGACAGGGGCACGCTGGCGCAACGTCAACGTCCCAGGCGAAGCCGAGTTTAAAAACAAAGGTGTCGCCTACTGCCCACACTGTGACGGTCCACTCTTCGAAGGCAAGCGTGTCGCGGTCATCGGCGGCGGTAACTCTGGCGTCGAGGCGGCAATCGACCTCGCCGGCCTCGTCAAGCACGTCACGGTACTCGAGTTCGCACCTGAACTGAAGGCCGACCAAGTACTTCAAAACCGTCTTCACAGTCTACCGAACGTGACCGTCGTCACGAACGCCCAGACGACTGAAATCACAGGTACGGACAAAGTGAACGGGATCTCGTACATGTCTCGTGAGACGAACGAAACGCATCACGTCGAACTTGAAGGCGTCTTCGTCCAGATCGGCCTCGTCCCGAACACGGACTGGCTCGATACGGTCGAACGCAACAACTTCGGAGAGGTTATCGTCGACCATCATGGTTCGACGAACATCTCAGGCGTGTTCGCTGCAGGCGACTGCACGAACAGTGCCTACAAACAGATCATCATCTCGATGGGCTCTGGTGCGACAGCCGCACTCGGTGCTTTCGATTACATGATCCGCAACTAACGAAAAACTCGTCCTCCACGTGGGGACGAGTTTTTTTTATAGTTCAAACGACTTCCCAGTATCCGGGATGAACAGGATCGACTCCCCCGTTTCCGTTTCAAATACATAAGCGACAGTTGGGGTGAACGGATTCCATTCGTCCCCGTTCGTTCGCACACTTTCCGTATAAGTGACACTCCCGTACGTTGTGAACAGTTCTTGTTCCGCGGCAGCGACCGAGTAAGTCGGAATCGAAAGTACGATTGTAGCGCCGACTAAAAACACACTCACAAATGCGGACCATACTTTACGTCTCGGATACGTGAGCTTCACTAAAATCAATATCGAAATCATCCAACCGATCGGCACACCAAAGCTTTATCTCAATCATCTCACTCATGTTATCCCAAAAAAATGAATGCATTCAAAACCGCTCGGCAACGCACGAGCGGTTTCAACAAATTAATTATGCAACAACGGACACGTTCCGCAACATGAGGAACGATCACGATTTTGTTTCAAGTACGCCAAGCAACAATGTTTGCGCACATAATAGCTCTCAGTTCCATTATCGATTAGCTTGAACGTCATATTCAACGGATTCGCGCTTTTCACTCCGTCATCAATCAGCGTATGCAGGTTCTGACGATATTCGTCTGCATGTTCAGGCTCTGATTGCTCCATCTGTAAATCGATTTGAAATAGATTATGTGAAATCAGGCTATACATGTGAGACAATTTTGCTTTTGTTTCGTCTGAAACTTTTGTTAGCAAAGGAGTAAGGTGACTAGTAAGCCAGCGAACCCAGGCTTCGTTCGTGTCGTGTCCGTTTTGAGACGAAAACACGTCATATTTATGAATAACAAATTCCATACAACCATCCTCGATGCACCGAATCCCGCCGCTATTAAGACGTGGAATTACTAGACAATCGAATCGGTTGAATGCGTCGAGTAACCCCATGAACAAAACCGAATAGCGTTTGGCAAACAGTGTCCCTGCCACGACCGGATGACAGTTTTCCATTTGCTCTTGTTGATGCCGTAGAAGGGAAGAGACCACACTTGCATCCGTCAGCAACTCATTGTAAGCAAAGTCTGGTGATGACGTCGAATCGATTACAATTCCATATTCGTCTTTTAAATAGCGATGCATTTCATCAGTCATCATGACTCCTCCTTTCTGTGCGGCTTATTTCAGTAGATGTCCTTCAAGTTGATCCATGATCAAATTTCGTCCTTTAGGTCCCCAGGCCATGTATACCCAATAGTCGTCAGGATGAACTTGATTTTTTTGCACGGCCGGGACGGATTGCCAAAGGTTACTGTTTTTAATCTCTTCCATGTGAGCTTTCCCGTTATTGTCGACTTGGAAAAATAAATGGTCAGCGTCAATTTCAGGCACTTTTTCGAAAGATAATTCACTCGATCCGCCATCCGCTGGTACCATGTTCGCGGCATTTAATTTCAGATTCTCATACATCAACGTGTTCAACGGATGATCTGTTTTCGCATAAATGTTAAGACCTCGATCTTTCGGGCGCACGCGAAGGAATGCAACTTTTTCATCCCCTAGTTCAGTTTCAAATTGCGCAGATAACTCTTCCGCACGATCATTTGTCTGTTGGATGATATTTTCCGCTTCTGTTTCTTTACCGAACACTTCTGCTACTTTCAAAAAGTTCGTCTCCCACTCTTTCGGGTCCACGTCTCCCTCTTCCGAACCAATCAATATGGTCGGCGCAATCGCGTTCAATTGGTCATAAGATTCTTTCAACCAGACATCCCCGATGATAACGTCTGGTTCTGTCGCCATAATCGCTTCAAAATTCCCTTGATATGGGTCACCGACACGCTGGGCATCTTTCAAATCTTCTTGTAGATAAGGCAAGACCCCATCGCCAATTTGCTCAAAACCATTCGTGACACCGACCGGCGTAATGCCGAGTGACAACAAATAATCTTCCCATCCAGGGACAAGAACGACTACCTTCTCAACATCTGATGAAAGTTCTGTCGTCCCTCCGGCATGTTCAATCGTTCGTTTTTCAGTCGTCGCTGTTTTCGTCTCAGTCTCTGACTGGGCACATCCAACACCGATCACTAAAAGGAGTGCCGCCATTGTGGCAAGCCATAAATGTTTCATATCTCATCCTGCTTTCTGTTTATATTTTTTTAGCGAGCAAATGTAAAAAGTAAGGGGCTCCGATGATTGCGATAATAATTCCCGCCGGTATCTCACTAGGCTGTAAAATAAGGCGTCCGATTGTGTCAGCTGTCAAAACGAGCAGTGCTCCCACTAGACCTGAAATCGGAATAACATACCGATGCTTTGTCCCGATCAGTTGCTTCGTCAAGTGAGGTGCGATCAAACCGACAAAGCTAATGCCGCCACCGACGGCCACACAAGCGCTAGCAACCGCTACCGCAATCCAGCTCAACCACAGCCGGGTCTGTTCCACTTTCACCCCTAAGCCGACAGCCATGTCTTCTTTAAACGTCAACACATCTAAATAGCGGCTGCGGTACATTAAGAGCCCTCCACCGATCAAGAGCCAAGGGAGCAGTGAAGCAACTTTTTCCCAAGAAGCACCCCAAATACTGCCGGCCAACCAAAGTTTTGTGAATTGGTACTGAAAAGGATTCAACGCAAGTGTCAATACGATCATTAACGCACTCATCCCAGACGCCACACCGATTCCAACTAGAATTAACCGAATCGGCGGTGTTCCTTCGTTCCGATTGTAAGCTAACACATAAATGATGAAGGCGGTTAGCACCCCACCGATTAGCGCGACCACCGGTAAGCTGACCGCTTGAATCCACTCGTTTGAAGTGGTCGGCAACAAAGTGACGAATAATACGACGAATAGCCCTGCCCCGCCATTGATGCCTAATATACCTGGTTCAGCTAAGCTGTTTCGCATCGTCGCTTGTAAAGTAGCCCCTGAAATAGCAAGTCCGAAGCCGATGAATGAAGCCAAGAAAATTCGCGGCAACCTCAAATCGAACAAGATCATTGTCTGTTGACTTGTCCCTTGACCGAAGAGGGTGTCTAACACTTCTTGTGGAGTAAGGGATATGAACCCTGAATTGATGCTATACAGTGCAACTATCCACCAACTCACAATGAGCATACCGGTCCAAACAATATATGGCTTTCTCATAGTTCACGCCTCGCTTTTCGCGCGATGTGTAGGAAGAACGGGACCCCAATCAAAGCTAAAATTGCACCCACTGGGATTTCATAAGGGGGATTGATGGTTCGGGCCAACAGGTCAGAGATAAGCAATAACAAAGCACCGTATACAGCAGAACATGGAATGATATATCGATAGTCAACCCCGACAATCCCACGAACCATATGAGGAACTACTAAACCGATAAAGCCGATCGGACCGACCATCGAGACCGAGGCACCAGCTAACAGTAGGACGACTAAAGCTAGCATAAATTTTGATTTCCTAACGTCTTCTCCTAGACCAATCGCCACATCTTCACCAAGACTTAACGTCGTAACTTTGCGACTGAATAGAACCGCAAACATCAACATGGCGACAATCCATGGTGCCACGACTTTTAATTGTTCGAACGAAACGCCGATGAGTCCTCCGGCATACCAAAACGCCACATCTTGCGACACTTTAAAATAGATGGTGACTGCTTCACTTAAAGCAAAAAATAAAGCCGAGACTGCCGAACCAGCCAACACGAGACGCAGTGCGGTAACTTGACCGTATAAGCTCGTCACACCGAACGTTAAGCCCATACTTATTACAGCTCCGATGAACGTAATAAACATTAACAGCGTAAACGAGATGTTCGGGAAAAATACGAATGAAATCGCCAATGCGAATGCAGCGCCTGCGTTAATCCCAAGAATACCCGGATCCGCTAAGCTATTTCGTGTCACTCCTTGCATGATGGCTCCAGCTACGGCAAAGGATGCTCCAACGAGTATAGCCGCAAACACTCTTGGCAAACGCAAATCCCAAATCACAACGTGTTGGGCATTAGATGAATCATAATGAAAAATGGCGTCTTGAATAGCAGAGATAGGGATCGTGGCTGCCCCGACTGTAATTGAGTAACTTGACACAATCACGATTGAACATAAGCCAAAAAGTATCCAATACGTAAATTTAATTAAATTTGATTTTGCTTGAATGAGTCGCACGTCAATTCCTTTCCGCTTCTTTTCATAGATAATGATAATCATTATCAACATATGTATTATTCTCTACCTGCCCCCATCAGTCAAGGCTATTTTTATAAAAATAGTCAGGCTGCTGACGAACGAAGTCGCCGGAAGGATGAGCGAATCTGCTTGTGTTAGTCAACAAGCTGAAAAAAACTCGTCCTCCGCGTGAGGACGAGTTTTTTTATAGTTCAAACGACTTCCCTGAGTCCGGAATGAACAGGATCGACTCCCCCGTCTCCGTTTCAAATACATACGCGACAGTTGGGACGAACGGATTCCATTCGTCCCCGTTCGTTCGCACACTTTCCGTATAAGTGACGCTCCCGTACGTTGTGAACAGTTCTTGTTCCGCGGCAGCGACCGAGTAAGTCGGAATCGAAAGTACGATTGTAGCGCCGACTAAAAACACACTCACAAATGCGGACCATACTTTACGTCTCGGATACGTGAGCTTCACTAAAATCAATATCGAAATCATCCAACCGATCGGCACACCAAATGTCGCCGCACCTCCGTACCACGCGTCATTCACGTAAAGTAAAGTCACCGTCACTGCCAAACCGAGCGCCCACCACCATTTCATCCCAATCACCTCACTCCAATTATCCCAAAAACAGGAAAATAGGCAACTGAATTCCGGTTTCCTAATACTTTTATTCATAATTGTTGTACATCACACTATAGTGTATAATATACAGTATAAAAAGAATCGAAGGAGGCAAAGAGATGTCTGATGTAAAAGCCTCATTGATGACCGAGTTACGACGAGGCACCTTGACGATTGCAGTCTTGAGTCAACTGAAGACACCACAGTACGGGTATTCACTCGTTCAGGCGCTTCTCGATGCCGATGTCAGCATCGATCAAAGCACGCTCTATCCGCTCTTAAGGCGGCTTGAAAAGCAAGGGCTCGTGACAAGCTCGTGGGATACGACTGAGAGCCGGCCTCGCAAATATTACGTCCTCAGCGCAGAGGGAACGGATATGTTGCAGGAGTTGTATGCAGAATGGAATAAGATGTCGCTCACATTAAACCGTTTGATAGAAGGAGGAAACGACCATGAACCTTCGTGATGTGTATATTGCAGAAGTGACGTCTCGAATCCCTGAGTCGATGCGAGAAGATGTTGCGCTTGAACTCGAGTCCACGATTGATGATATGACGGGAGACGACCCGTCCGAGAAAGCTCTCTTGGAGGCCCTCCGTCAGTTAGGTGACCCGAGCATACTGGCCGCACGGTATGCCAATCGCCCGCTCCATTTAATTGGTCCAGCCCTATTCCCAGGCTATGTGAGTATTTTGAAGACCGTCTTGCCAATTGCTATCACACTCTCGATTATTCTCGCAACTATCGCTTATCTTGCTGATGCGAATGTTGAATCATCATGGGTACAATTCATCATCCAAGGACTGGTTCAAATCAGCTCTGCAATCTTCGAAGTCGTGATTCAGACTTTCTTCTGGATTACGCTTGTCTTCTTTATCATCGAGCGGGCTTCCCCAGAAGGAGATGTCCCTTTATCGAAATGGTCACCAGAAAAATTAAAGAACGTAAAACCACGTACAAAGTTCATCCCCCTCAGTTCAATCGTATTTGATTTTGTTATGGTCGTTGTCTTGCTGATGCTCTATGTGAACACTGATCAATGGATCCGCTTATCAATTGACGGAGAGACATTCCCCCTCATTAACCCAGAAATATTGGATCGATTTTTCCCGTTCGTAATTGCGCTAGCCGTCTTTGACATCGGAATTGGAGTTTATAAGTGGATTGTGCGCTATTGGACGAAACCGCTCGCCCTATGGAATGTGGCCTTGAACGTTCTATGGATTGGAGTGACGGCACTGATTCTGCTGCAACCAGAGCTCATTTCATCGGAAGCTCTCGCTCTCCTAGCCGAACGAACCAGCGTCGCTCTCACGACACTCACACAATGGGGTGTATGGAGCATAGTGCTGACTGTCGTCGTCGTCTGTCTCATCGATTTGATTGAAGGATGTTATAAAGCGTTTCGTCCTTAATTGAAATACTCATCTCGCATTCAAACGTTTCATTCCCCAGGAAAGTGGAATAGCCGAGAAGAGAACGTATTTCCACGGAGGAGGCATTTTATGAACATTCCGACCATCAAACTACACGACGGTTACGAGATTCCAGCTATCGGACTCGGCACCGTCTTCTTACGAGGCGAGACCGGTGTCGACGCCATCACGAGCGCGATCCGTAACGGTTATCGTCTCATCGACTCAGCGATTCGCTACGACAACGAAGGCGCGCTCGGGGAAGCAGTCCGCCAGTCCGGTATCCCGCGTGAGCAGTTATTTTTGACGTCGAAACTGCGTGGTCAATATTTCGATTATGATGAGGCCCTCAATATGATTCAAGAGTCGCTCTACCGGGCCAACCTCGACTATTGGGACTTATTTTTACTCCACTGGCCGAACCCGAAGCAAGATAAATACGTCGAGGCATGGCGCGCGCTCATCCAAGCGAAAAAGAACGGATGGATCCGCTCAATCGGCGTCTCGAACTTTATGCCCGAGCATCTCGACCGCTTAATCGAAGAGACGGGTGAGACACCAGTCATCAACCAAATCGAGCTCCATCCCTACTTCTCCCAAGTCGAGCAACGTCAAGCCGACAAAGAGCGTGGCATCATCACCGAGGCGTGGAGTCCGCTCAGCCGGGCCCGGACCGTCATCCATGACGAGACGATCACCGAGCTCGCCAACCAAAAAGGTAAGACGGTGTCGCAAGTCATCCTGCGTTGGCACATCCAGCTTGGCGTCATCCCGCTCCCGCGTTCGTCGAGTGAGCTGCACCAACAAGAAAATCTCAACGTCTTCAACTTCGAGTTGACCGAGGACGAGATGGAGACCATCAATGCGTTGACGAAACCGGATGGCCGCATCGACAACCAAGACCCGAGAGAATACGAAGAATTCTAAAAAAAAATGAGCCGCATGGGCTCATTTTTTTTCGTTAAAACGCCGGGATCGCCGTTTCGTCGTAATTCTCTTCTAAGAACGCACGGACTTCGTCGCTCGTGAGCGCTTCACCGAGTTTCTGGATTGCTTCGTCGTCCTTGTTGTCTTCACGGGCGACGAGCGTGATGGCGAAGTCGTTCTCGACCCCTTCCGTCAAGAGCGCGTCGCTCTTCGGTGTCAGGTTGAGCGGTGCCGCGTACGCCGGCGTCATGAGGACCGCGTCGACGTCGTCATAGGCACGCGCGAGCATGAGAAGGTCGACTTCTTCAAACTTGAGGTTTTTCGGGTTGTCCGTGATGTCCGCTTGCGTGTAATACGAACCGGTCTTCTCCCCAAGTTTGATCACGTCGTGTTGTGCGAGGAGCGAGAGTGAGCGGTCGATGTTCGAGACGTCGTTCGCGATCGCGATCGTCGCACCTTCTGGGATGTCGTCGATGTTGTCGTACTCTTTCGAGTAGACGCCGTAGTTGGCGAAATAGATCGGTTCGATCGGGACGAGGTTGGCGTCATTGCTGCGGTTGAACTCTTCCATGTACGGGACGTGCTGGAAGAAGTTCGCATCGACTTCTTTCGCCGCGAGCGCCGTGTTCGGTTGCACGTTGTCGCCGAGGACGACGATTTCGAGTTCGATATTGTCTTCCGCGAGCTGGTCTTTCGCAATCTCGAGCATGTCGGTCATCGGTGGGATGAGCGAGGCGACTTTGAGCGTCTGCGGCTCGTTCGTCGGTGCTTCCGTCGGTGTTTCGTTGTCAGTTCCACACGCCGCGAGGACGAGTGTGAGTGAGGCGAAGAGTGCCATTAATTTTTTCATTGATTTTCCTTCTTTCTGTAGGTGATTAGCGTTTATCGATGACCCGGGCCACCGTCGTACCGGTGAACTGAATCAGCTGGACGAAGACGAGCATGATGAAGATCATGTACAGCATCAGCTCCGTCTTGAACTGTTGATAGCCGTAGCGGATGGCGAAGTCGCCGATGCCGCCGCCCCCGACCACCCCCATGATGGTCGAGTACGAGATGAAGCTGATGATCGACGTCGTCAGCCCGAGGACGAGTCCGGACCGGGCCTCGACGTATAAGAATTTGAAGATGACGTCTTTGATCGACGCCCCCATCGATACGGCCGCCTCGACGACGCCGCGTGGGACGTCTAGGAGCGACTGCTCGACGAGACGAGAGTAGTGGGCGATGGCGATGATCGCGAGTGGCACGGTCGCTGCCGCCGTCCCGAGCGCCGTTCCGATGATGAGCCGCGTAAATGGAATCAAAAACACGACGAGGAGCAGGAACGGGAACGAGCGGACGATGTTGACGACCAAGTTGAGCACCGAGAAGACGGCCCGATTCTCGAGCAACTGCCCTTTCCGGGACAAGTAGAGCCACGTCCCGAGCGGTAAGCCGACGAGGACGGCGGCGAGGATCGAAACGCCGACCATGATGAACGTCTCACCGATCGAGCGCCAAATCTCGGTCTGATATTGAACGAGCACGTCAGGCATACGGCTCACCCGCCTTTCGCAACTCATTGACGAACCAGGCCGGATTATTGTCGATTTCCGGGACACCACGCGGGACGAGATCGAGCGTCTCATACACCGAGCCGTCCGCCATGACGGTCACGCGGTCACACACTTGCTTGATGACGTCCATCTCGTGGGTGACGATGACGATCGTGACACCGAGCGCCTCGTTGATCGACTTCAGCACGCCGAGGATCTCGGCCGTCGTGTTCGGGTCGAGCGACGAAGTCGGCTCGTCACACAACAAGACGTGCGGTTCGTTCGCGAGCGCCCGGGCGATGGCGACGCGTTGCTTTTGCCCGCCACTCAGCTGGGCCGGGTACTTGTCCTTGAACGACTCGAGCCCGACGAAGCGGAGGCATTCGAGCACCCGTTCCTCGTGCTGCGCTTTTGGTCGCCCGGCCAGTTTGAGCGGGGCGACCACGTTGTCATATACCGTCTTGTTGCCGACGAGGTTGAACTGTTGAAAGATCATCCCGATGACGTGTCGCTGTTCGCGGAGTTGCCGGCTCGATAGACTCGTCAGTTCGTTCCCATCGACCGTGACCGTCCCTGCGTCCGGCGTCTCGAGCAAGTTCATCAGGCGCAGCAGCGTCGACTTGCCGGCACCGCTCGCACCGATGATACCGTATACCTCGCCTCGTTCAATCTGAAGCGAGACGTCACGGACCGCCTCGTCACGACCAAACTGTTTGCTTACATTCGTTAACGTGATCATAGACCGTCCCTTTCTTTCATACTGGAAAAGTGGAATGATAACCGTTCTCCATTTTAGCGAACTAAAGGACGATTGTCAGTTGAGGCGGCTCGTCATAATGGTTCGGTCTGAGCTTGAAGTACGTTTTACTTCACTTTCCGCCTTCTAGACACTTATAATAAAATTAATAAATACCATAGGGGGTATATGAATGACTACCGAAATATTATTGACCTTCGCTGTCTTGGCGCTAGCGATCGTCTTATTCGTCACCGATAAACTCCGGACCGACCTCGTCGCCGTCTTGATCATGGTCATCTTGCCATGGACCGGGGTCATCACGGCTAATGAGGCATTTTCTGGATTCGCGTCAAACGCTGTCATTTCTGTCATCGGGGTTATGTTGATCGGTTACGGTGTCGAACGTTCCGGCATCATGACCGTCGTCGCAGAATTTATCACGAAACGAGTCGGGGTCAAAGAAAAGAACGTCATGGCAACGACATCGACAACCGTAGGACTCATCTCGGCGTTCATGCAAAACATCGGTGCGGCCGCCTTATTTTTACCGGCCTTGAAGCGGATCAGTAAAAATGCCAACATCCCGGCTTCCAAGCTGATCATGCCGATGGGGTTTGCCGCCATTCTCGGGGGCACACTGACGATGGTCGCTTCGGGCCCGCTCATCATCTTGAACGACTTGTTGACCGAGTCCGGGTTTGACGCTTTAAACTTGTTCGCTGTCACACCAATCGGTCTCGTTTTGCTCGCGACCGGCATCCTCTACTTCTACTTCGCGGGCGGCCTCGTCTTGCCGAAAGCGTCCGGGGAAACGCAGACGACGAGTGCTTCTTTCATGGAAGAAACGCATCAATTGACGACCGACATCCATGAGCTCGACGTCAACGCTCGCCTTGCCGGACAAACGATTGAACAACTCGATATTTGGTCGACGTATGGGATCAACATTCTCGCACTTCGCGAAGGTGAGAGCCACGTCTATGGCCCTTGGCGCAAGACTCGCCTCGCCATCGGGCAGACGCTCGCCATCCTCGGAACGGACGAGGCGATCAATCGCTTCGCGGCCGATTATGAACTGACCATCAAACCTGAACTTGAATACTTCGCTTCGCTTGAAAATGAAGACGAGAGCGGGTTCGCTGAGATCATCATCCCGCCGACGTCGCCGTTCATCGGGAAGACGCTCCGCGATATTGGCTTCAGGAAAAATTTCCGACTTGAGCCGCTTGCCATCGTCGGAAGCGACGGTACGCAGACAAAACTGGAAAACGTCCCGTTCGAAGCCGGCATGCAACTCGTCGTCTACGGCAGCTGGAAAGATTTGATCAATTTGCGGAACGGTCGCGAAGTCGCGATTTTAAGCGATGTGAAAGCACCCGAACTCACTCCGCAGCAGAACAAGAAAAAACCAGCCTTGTTTTCAATCATCGTCGCCCTCGGTCTCGTCTTTCTCGGTTTTCCACTGTCGCTCAGCTTCTTTACGGGAGCTCTGCTGATGATTTTACTCGGTGTCATCCCGAAAGATGAGATTTACCCAGCCATTGACTGGAAGACCGTGTTCTTACTAGCCGGGCTCATCCCGCTCGGTATAGCCTTTGAAAAGAGTGGCGCTGCCGCTTATACGGCGGATGCCATCGTCAATCTCGTTGGCGGGTGGAGCACGCTCGCAATTCTATTCATCATCGGGATCATCACGATGTTCTTCTCACTCTTCATGTCAAACGTGGCAGCGACCGTCTTGCTCGTCCCGCTCGTTCTGATGATGGCCGATACGTTCAACATCGATCCGATCGGTCTTGCGCTACTTGTCGCGGTATCAGCTTCGAACTCGTTCATTTTACCGACCCATCAAGTCAACGCCTTCATCATGGGACCGGGTGGTTACCGCAACGCGGACTATATGAAGGCCGGAGGAGTCATGAGCCTCCTCTTCCTTGTTGTCTCGGTTATGATGATTTACGTATTATATATGTAACATTCAAAAAGGCAGAAAGCGCAATCACGCTTTCTGCCTTTTGTGCATTTAAATCGGGTGCCGCTTGAAATGGTCGGCGATATGAGACCGCATCGCATCACGGTTCTCAGCGAAGATACGATGTCGGTGTCCGTTTCCGCCTGACGGATGCGGAAACCCGCTCACGACACGTTCTGGTGCGATGAGCCCTCGGGCGACGAGCGTCTCGACGGCCCGACGCACGTTGACACCCATCGGTAAAATGAGCGCATCTTCGAGGACGGCCATCTCGTCGGCGAAACTGCCCTCGACGTATGAACGGAACAGCTCCGTTCTTAACATGTCCGGACTCGAACCGTTATAGTTCTTTCCTTTATAAAAAACCGGATAAGGCAACACAGCGGTGTTCTGCACGAGATGGTTCGCCTCACCGAACAAGTCGAGCGTCGACTCGATCTGGAGATGGTGATGCAAGTCCAAGTCGTCGAGCATAGTCACCAAGTTCTTGCGGATCGGCCCTGAGAAGCTGCCGCGCTGTTTGACGGCCTGGAGCGCTGCTTCATCCGAAGCGTCAGCCAAGTCGCGGATCGCCTCGAACGACTGTCGCATTTGATAGAGACCCGGCGTGATGCCAGCAATGACGACTTTAGCGTTCGGATTGATGTATTCGAACGGGGCATAATAAATGGTCAATTGCTTCTTCGGGTCTTCCTCAAGAAGGAACGTCTCGCTCTTCAACGTCGCTTCGTCCATGTCAGGAAGCTCAATGATTTTCTGTTTATAGGCTTGAAACAGGTCGGTTCGTGTCGGCACGATTCATCCTCCTTTCGTGTTCTGTCTTATCCTGTTCCCCAAAATCATTATGTGAAAAAAGTTCATGAAAGCGACAAGACTTCGCCTTTAGTTAAGCGTTTTCATTCCCTTTTTTATGCTATTCTTTTCTTGTCAGTTTGGTAATTACATATCTTTAATTACCTATAATTAGGATGGGGAGCGTGGGATAAAGTGAAAGCAGTCGTAGTCAATTCATCTAACAAAGCGAATATCGAAGTGGTTGAAAAGGAGTTGCGCCCACTAAATTCTGGAGAGGCGCTTGTCGACGTCGAGTATTGTGGCGTATGTCACACAGACCTACACGTTGCCGCGGGAGATTTCGGTGATGTCCAAGGCCGCGTACTCGGACACGAAGGCATCGGGATCGTTTCAAAAATTGCTGACGACGTAACGAGTTTGAAAGTCGGAGACCGCGTCAGTATCGCCTGGATGTATCATGCCTGCGGGCGTTGTGAGTACTGTACGACTGGACGCGAAACGTTCTGCCGCCACGTACAAAACGCTGGATATAGCGTTGATGGCGGGATGGCCGAGCAAAGTATCGTAATGGCCGATTTCACTGTCAAAGTACCAGACGGACTCGATCCGGCACAAGCTTCGAGTATCACGTGTGCCGGTGTCACGACGTATAAAGCCATTAAAGTGGCTGATGTGAAGCCAGGTCAAATCGTTGTCATCTACGGATGCGGTGGTCTTGGTAACCTGGCAATTCAGTACGCCAAACACGTGTTCAATGCGTACGTCGTCGCAGTCGACATCAATGACGACAAACTCAAACTCGCTAAAGACAGCGGCGCCGATATGATCATCAATCCAGTGACAGAGGGCGCTGCGGACAAAATCATCCAAGAGCAACTCGGGGGCGCACATGCAGCGGTCGTCACGGCCGTTTCAAAAGTAGCCTTCAACTCTGCGGTCGACGCTGTAAGAGCGTGTGGAAAAGTTGTCGCGGTCGGACTTCCGTCTGAAACAATGGATTTGAATATCCCACGTCTCGTCCTCGATGGCATCGAAGTCGTCGGATCACTCGTCGGTACACGTAAAGACTTAGAAGAGGCTTTCCAGTTCGGGGCCGAAGGAAAAGTCGTACCGGTCGTCCAGAAACGTTGCCTCCACGAAGTCCAAGATATTTTCGAAGAGATGGAACAAGGTAAAATTCAAGGACGAATGGTCATCGATTTCAAAAATAAAGAATGCCAGTAAAAAAACGAGGCCATTTGGTCTCGTTTTTTTACTGGCGTCTAAACCGGGTCATCGTATGACATGATCATCTGTTCAGTTGAACTTGAGATACTAGCGCATTGACGCGCCCTATCCGCTTTTGTATAGTTAGGAACGACAAAACAGAATAGGAGTGACCAATTTGACTCCATACGAACAACTTACGCCAACGCACCTTTTGGATTTGCTCGGTGAGCGCCACGATCAAATCCGACGCATTAGCGAACGGGCATGGAACGAACAACATGATATTTACATCTCCAACTCGGAATGGTACATCCTCGCCCGCATCTACCGAAAGAATCCGACCATCTCCGAAGTGACACGGAACGTCCATGTGTCACGCCAGGCGATCCATAAACTGATCAAGAACTTGAAGACAAAAGAGCTCGTCACGGTGACCGACCACCCGACGAGCCGAAAAGACAAATGCATTCAGCTGACCGACCTCGGTATCCGCTGTTATGAACAAAACGAGGCGCTAAAAGCCGATCTCGAACAAAAAATTGCCACGACACTTGGCGACGATGCGTTTAATCAATTGCAGACGTTGCTCCAAACCGACTGGAAACTGTGATCTCTTCTCATCATAAGAAGAGGTTTTTTCCGTCTGTGCGGCCTTCAATGTCAACCGGGTTGACAATTTACATCAATTACCTCTATAATGGATATTAGGAAGAGGTGATCGATTTGTTCAAAATTGATGATTTAATCATCTATTCGACCCACGGAGTTTGTCGCATTGACGAAATTTCCGATATGACGGTCGCAGGTGAGACGAAGTCGTACTATACGCTCCATCCAATCAACAACGCGCAGAAGCTACAGATCAGTATTCCGGTCGATAGTGACAAAGTCATGATGTTGACACTCTTGGAAGCTAAAGAAGCAAAAGAGATCCTCGAATCGTTCCGCTCTCCTGGTGTCGAATGGAATCCCCATCCGAATAACCGGAACCGCGAATTCTTGCATGTCGTTCATTCGGGCAACCGTCACGATATCGCTCAAGTCATCAACACGCTTGCTCGGAGACAAACCGAAGCAGTTTCGTTGAACAAAAAGTTATATGAACAGGATCGTAAGATTTTAGAAAACGCTAAAACGATTCTTGTGAAAGAACTTTCACTCGCGCTTCATTTGTCGGAAGAAGTCATCGATCAACAGATTGCCGCTTATTTGAGCGCTGAACCTGTTGCCGCCACTTGATTGGACCCTTCTATATGAAGCGGTCTTTTTTTATTGTTTGAACGCCTGTAACACTTGTTCCTTCAACGGTTGGAAGCTCATCCCTAAGTTCCCGTGGTACATAAAATGCTTCGAGCATAGCACCGTCCCGATTCCACCGTCACGGTATGTAAATGGAATCGGGCCTTTTGCAATCCAGTCGCAGAGTCGAAGGTTTCGATTGAAAGTCTGACGTGGAACCATGTGCTCCTCTTCAAGCAAATCGAGCAGTTCGCCGAGTGCCTGTTTGCTATGGACAATAATTACTTTCGGTCGATAGGTGAATAACAATTCTCGGAACACTCGATTCCCATACTGAATCAAGTCAGGATTTACGCTAAGCAAATCTTTCGCTCGTCTCGTCGGATAGGCGTTCATATTCGTCTCAATCACTTCAACTTCTCCATTCGCCCTCAGCTCTAAATCTTCGACAAATTTATTCAAGCCGATCCGCGTGCGTGATAAGTCCGTCTTCCCTTGCGAACGGCGAATCATCTTCACGCGCTCCAAAAACTGCTCTCGATGACAAAATGTATCGATATACTCTTCAGCACTTGCAAAGTCGTCCTTATGCATCGGCGTCGCTGGATTGATGCCAACGATGAAGACGTTGCCTTTTGAACTCGGGGATTTACTGACGAACGGTCGGAAATAGTAGGGATGGGGCGCACGTTCGACCCAACTTTTTAACACTTCAACTGAACACATGCCCCGGTCTCCTCTCAATCAGTCTGTAAAGTCACATCTTCAGCTAATCCTGTATTGTTAATCTTGTTGTACTGGTCATAAGCTTCCGTCACTTCGTTCAAGTCTTCTGGATCAATCAAAAATGTTTGAGTCCCTTTCTCAATCAGCAAAAGCGGCTGCCCTTTGAACTTTACTTCATCCAAGATCTCGGATGCGTCTCGAACGATCACTGTCTCCGTTGTTGGCGTAAGGCACCGGACTTCTGTATGATCTAGCCACTCCAATATTTCTGTGACTTCCGACTCGACATCAAACAATATGGCGACCAAAACATAATGATCCCCTTGTTTCATCAGGACAGCATAGCAATCACCCATTTGGACGCATTCCGTCTTCGCCGTCTCCATATAGTCTTCGTAATGAGGGAGGACACAATACTCGTAACTGTCCGGATATTTTCGCAGGTGTTCGAGATAAGCACCATACTTTTTTCTTTCCCACTGTGTAAGCTTGATTTTATCCATCCTCTACCTCCTACATGATGGTATTCACCTTTTATTTATAACCAATATATGGTTTTTAATGTTGCAATTCAAAAGAAAAAGCGAGAATATTTTCGCATTCTCGCTTCAACCGATTCAATTGTGCACGACACCCTTTTCTTTCAAGCCGAGCGCCATTGCCGTCGATTCGTGGATCGTCTTGAACAGCTCAGGATGGTCTGAGAGCGAGACGCCGTACGATGGCACCATCGCCTTGATCTTCGGCTCCCATTCCGGCAACTGCTCAGGGAAGCACTGCTCGAGCACTTTCAACATGACGTGGACGGCAGTCGACGCACCGGGTGACGCACCGAGGAGCGCCGCGACCGAACCGTCTTCCGCACTGACGACTTCTGTCCCGAATTGGAGCGTGCCTTTGCCTGCTGGCGTGTCTTTGATGACTTGCACACGCTGACCAGCGGCGACGATTTCCCAATCCTCGTTTTTCGCGGTCGGGATGAACTCACGGAGCTCGTCCATCCGCTTGTCGTGCGACAAGAGCACTTGCTCGATCAAATATTTCGTGAGCGGCATCTCTTTCGCCCCGGCCGCAAGCATCGTCACGACGTTGTACGGTTTGACCGATTGGATGAGGTCGAGGTTCGAGCCTGTCTTCAAGAACTTCGGCGTAAAGCCGGCGAACGGTCCGAACAAGAGCTCTTTCCGTCCATCGATGTAACGTGTATCAAGATGCGGCACCGACATCGGCGGCGCGCCGACTTTCGCCTTGCCGTATACTTTGGCGTGGTGCTGCTCGATGACGTCACGGTTTTTACAGACGAGGAACAACCCGCTCACCGGGAATCCGCCGATATGCTTCGACTCCGGGATACCCGTCTTTTGCAACAACGGCAAGCTGCCGCCACCGCCGCCGATAAAGAGGAACGGCGCCGTATGCGTCTCGATCGTATTCGCCTCGATGTCCTTCACTTTCACTTCCCATAGCCCGTCTGGCAACCGTGTCACGTCCTCGACGCTATGCTTGTAGTTGACCTCGACATCATGATTCGTCAAATGGTCAAACAGCACCCGCGTCAGCGCGCCAAAGTTGACGTCCGTCCCTGAGTCAATTTTCGTCGCGGCAATCGGCTCATCGATCGTGCGACCTTCCATGACGATCGGCATCCATTCGCGCAACTGCTCCGGATCGTCCGATAAGACCATACCATCGAACAACGGATTATTTGTTAGCGCTTCCAAACGTTTCTTCAAGAAGCTGATATCTTTCTCCCCTTGGACCATGCTCATATGTGGGATCGAGCGGATAAAGTCTTCCGGTTGTTGGATCAATCCTTTGTTCACCAGATGCGCCCAAAACTGGCGCGAGATTTGGAACTGCTCGTTGACGTTAATCGCTTTTGAGATGTCGAGCGTGCCGTCCGAATTCTCGGTCGTATAGTTCAACTCGCAGAGGGCGGCATGCCCCGTTCCTGCGTTATTCCACTCGTTCGAGCTCTCTTCCCCTGCGCTTGCGAGCTTCTCGAACACTTTGACTTCCCACTCCGGTACGAGCTCTTTAAAGAGCGACCCGAGCGTCGCGCTCATAATTCCCGCACCAATCAAAATGACGTCTGTTCTCTTTTGGACACTGCTCATGAAAACCCCATCCTTCTCCCCTGGATTTGTGTATGAAACGATTCAGTAAATCCCCATTCGCCGATCGTTTCTTTGTAATCGTTATACTGATTATAACGCTTTTGTGATGAAAGATAAGGGTTAAGTAGTGAAAATAGAGATGAAACTTTTAAGAAGAATTCGGCTCATTAATCGTGAAGGGAGAAAATTACCATGAGGCGAGGCGTCAGTTTTAAAATACCGAACAACTACGGGACTTATTTATTAGAAATACTGAAACCAATCGAATTGAGCCGTTACATGTGGTTCATTCTCGGTGAAGAATCTTACACGGTAAGGGATGACGAGTTAAGTGAGCTGTTATTCCATGAACCGACTGTGATGGATGGAGAAGCGTTTGGCGATTTAATCAGCCAAGACCAACACTATCTCATCTTTTTGAATCTAAAAGCTTTTCCAGCTGGACCGGTGACGGATGTCGAAACGTATGAGGCATTCCTCGACAGCCCTTGCGAATTTGCCCTATTGATTGTCGACAGCACGTTCGTCGACATCTATTGTAAAAATCAACGAATGATTGAATCATTTTATGACCATGCGCTCTCATGTGAATTCAAAGAAGTCGCCTACCTGACCGATGCCAACGATATGAGAACAACATTAACAATTTGGTAAAATACGCTCACCCAAAATGATCAAGGAGAATCCACTATGCCAACCATCTACCTCGTCCGTCACTGTTCGGCCACCGGTCAAGAGCCGGACGCTCCGCTCACGGAAGCCGGTCAAATCCAGGCGATCGCCTTGCGCGATTTTTTCGAAGACGTCCCGATCGAGCGCATCATCTCGAGCGATTACACTCGGGCCGTCGCTTCAATCACACCTGTCGCTAACGAGCGGAACTTAACGATTGAACAGGAACCGAAGCTTCGTGAGCGCATCCTCTCGCTCGAACCGCGGGCTGATTGGTTCGACCTACTCCGCCACTCGTTCGACGACCCTTCGTTCAAGTTACCCGAAGCTGAGTCGGGCCTAGACGCAACTGCTCGGATTTTGGACGTCGTCACTCAAATAAACGGTCCGACGATTCTCGTGACACACGGCAATCTGCTCGCGCTCTTGTTACAACATGTGGATAACCAGTTTGATTTCGAGACGTGGCGGAATCTTAGTAATCCGGACGTCTATCAGTTGGAAATTGTGGATAACTTTTTTTCAGTCAAACGCGTCTGGTCGGACCCTGCCTGTGGATAACGTTATCCACAGAAAAAGCCGTCTCATCACGAGACGGCTTCACTGCTTCACTTTTCCACAAAGAACATCGAGATCGCACCTAGACCGACGTGAGTCCCGACCGAGACACCCATCTGCATCAGATAAATCTCACCTTCGAAGTCCGATTCGGCTTGGATTTTCACTTTCAAGTTCTCAGCGATTTTCTGGTCCGATGTATAACCGATGATGATGAAGTTTGTGACGTCTTTGTCGTAGCGTTTAATGAACTCGTCCGTGTAGTGCTTGAGCACTTTCCGAGTTCCGCGTTCTTTGGCGACGATGGCACCTTTCCCGTTCTTCATGCTCATGATCGGCTTGACCATCAACAGCTTGCCGATGATCGCGCTCGCGTTCGAGATACGGCCACTCTTGATCAAATGATCCAAGTCGTCGACCGACAAGAAGTGTTTCACTTTCATCTTATACGCCTCATTGAAGTCGACGAGTTCCTCGAACGTCGCACCCGCTTCACGCATCTGTGCGCTCTTCATAAGTAACCAACCGCTGCCGTGGCTCATCGAACGGGAATCGACGATATGAATCTTCACCGTCGAATCCGGATGCGCCTCTTCAAAATATTCTTTGCCGAGCACGGCCGATTGATACGAACCACTCGTCCCACTCGACATGCAGATACATAAAATTTCGTGATGGCCGGCCGTGACGGCATCTTCCATCAGCTTCAAAAACGTCGCCGGGCTCGGCATCGCCGTCGTCGGAAATTCCGGTAGCGCTTCCAACATTCCGTAAAACTCATCGGGCTGAATATCGACGCGGTCTTCATACGACTTATTGTTCATCGTGATGATGAGCGGAGCTACACCGATATCATATTTTGCTAAAATGTCGTCTGATAAATCGCAAGTTGAGTCGGCTAGTAATTTAATCATAGTATCCTCCAAATTGTCTCCTAAGGTGACGGGAATCGTCCTAGTTCACTACGCCGATTAAGACGTCAAGACAGGACACCTTTAGTGTACCAAATATAGAGGGTTTGATGTTTTTTTACTAGGCTCAATGTGCGACTTATTCATGTTTTTGAATCGATGTGCGAATTCGGGTCGTATACACTACAGGATTCACTATTCCTCACATGCAAAACAGCATATAATGCTAACACTAAGCTTGTAGCCGTAAGGAGAAGACATGATGCAAAAACGACTTTCTTGGAAGCAGCTGAAATGGTTGGTTCCATTCCTATTGATTGGCCTGATTCTTTATCAGAGCGGGCAAGAACTACAAAACTTATCGCTCGCAGCCGCCTTCTCGGCGTTAGAAAAACTGACAGGATTCGAACAATCCAGCTTGATCCTTCTTGGCTTGCTCGCTGTCCTGACGATGACCGGATACGACTACTTTTTACTCCGCTCATTGAACGTTCATATCCCGTTCCACAAGTTGCTTCGTGCGGCTTGGATCACCAACTCGATGAACGGCATGCTCGGGTTCGGCGGCGTCATCGGCATCGCACTCAGGACCTCGCTGTATCGTCCGTACACGGATACATTGCGACTGCTCCGGGCTATCGGTTGGATGACACCGACGCTGATCAGCGGACTGTCTCTACTGTCGATCGGGGTCCTCTCCGGCCTATTTCCGGCCACAACGCTGATATCGACGAAGCAGTGGATTTGGCCCATATTGCTGGCAACGCTAGCCGTCTTGCCACTTTACATCTATATGACCCGCAAACGATCGAACTTGAGCTGGTCGACGTTACTCGGCTACATCGCCACATCATTCGCGGAATGGGTGACAGCAGGACTCGTCGCCTTGTACGCCTTGTATCTCCTCGGCGGGGACGCCCCGGTTGCTAGTATGCTGGGCGTATTCATCGTCGCCACAATCGTCGGGGTCGTTTCACTCGTCCCAGGCGGAGCCGGCTCGTTTGATCTATTGTATTTGGTCGGGATGACGCAGCTCGGCATCGATCAAGAGATTGTCTTGTCATCCTTGATCGTCTATCGGTTCGTCTACTTCATCGTCCCGTTCATGGTTGGTTTGTTTTTAGCAGCGATCGCCTTCGGGGACCAGGTCGTCAAACAAATCGAATACAAACCGATAATCGGCTCATCGTATGAAATCGGGACGGTCGTCTGGCGCACCGTTTTGCGGACACTCGCCAAGACCGGTCGGCTCGCCGGCAGTCTGATCGCTTTGATGACGAGTCTCGTCCTCTGGTTTCAAACGCTGCTCCCGAGTGTGGCCCCGCTTTATGTGACAGCTCCTTGGATGCAATGGGTCGGGACGCTTTGTCTGTTCGTTGCCGGACTCCTGACGTTAGTGAGCACCTACGGCATGTATATCCGCACGAAACGGGTGCTGTGGATCACGGCTGTGTCGTTCTTCTTCGCGACGCTTGGTATATTCGCACGCGGGTTCAATTTGTTCGAAGCGTTGGTCGTGGTCGGATTTGCCTTGTTCGTTTGGCTGACCCGAAACCAGCACACGCGGTATCGCTCGATCCTGACCATCAGCCGCTTCTTCCGAAACGTGTTGTATGTCAGTCTATATGTCGGGACACATGCGATTTTGCTCCAGTCATTCAGTCAAAGCGACACGATTTTCTTTGAACCGGATCAAGCCGCCCTGTTAAGCGTGAGCGCTGTCATGATATCAGGCCTGCTATTGAGTGTCCTGTTTGTCTTGTTTAACCGTCTGAAACGTCCCCGTCTTGGTGAGGCGTTCGAACCGGTGCGCTTTGAACGGTTCCAGACGACGCATGCGACATCACACACGTTTGATTTGGCTTACATGAATGACAAGCGCGTCTATTATGGCCCTGATGACAACGCCTGCCTGTTGTTCGCGTTATCTGGTAATCACGCAATCGTTTTAGGAGACATACAAGGTGAGACGAGTGCCGCCTCCGAGCTGTTGATTCAGTTCATTGAGGCGACCGACCATCTCGGCTATGTCCCGTTGTTTTATCAAGCCACACCGAACTGGATGCCGCGTCTGCATGACGCTGGCTTCACGTTTTTCAAGCTCGGCGAAGAGGCGACAATCAATGTCGATACGTTCTCACTGACAGGTAAAAAGCGCGCGAACATGCGCTCCCTAAACAACCAGTTCATAAAAAAAGGCTTTACCGTGGACGTGATCACGCGACCGAACGAGGCGATCATCACCTCGTTAAAAGATATTTCCGAAGAATGGATCGGCAATCGCAGTGAGAAAGGCTTCTCGCTCGGATTTTTCAACGAGCAGTCCCTATCCCATTATCCGACGGCGCTGCTGAAGGATGTCGATGGGCAAATTGTCGCCTTCATCACGCTGCTCCGCGGGCATGGTACCGTATCGATTGACTTGATGCGCTCGTGTTGTGACGCTCCGCCCGGCTCAATCGAAGTACTGATTCTTCACGTAATCGAGTGGGCGAGAGAGAATGGGTATGCCGATGTCGGGCTCGGAGTCGCCCCACTCGCATCGGTCGGTGAGCATACGTTCGCTTACTGGCCCGAGCGGATCGCGGCGGACATCTTCGAGAACATCAGCTACATTTATCCGTTCAGTGGGTTAAGGCAATTTAAGAACAAGTTCAAACCGACGTGGGAAGGCCGCTACTTGGCATTCCGGCAACGACGGACGCTCCTGCCTTCCTTGTTGCGCACGGCACGGCTGATCAGTCGAAAAAACGTTCAATGACACGCGAAAGGAGCGCCTCGAAAATGTCGAGACGCTCCTTGTTTACATTATTTCGTTGTCACACTGACATTATCAATCGTCACATCGTGCGCACCGAGCGGTGAACCGTCCGTGCGTCCGAGCAAGAATTTCAATCCTGTCATATCGGTTTGTCCCATCGTGAGCTCAAACTCATACGTTTTCGTCTCAGGTCCAACTTGAACGATTTGGCTCAAGTAACGCGTATACGCCGCGTTCTCGACCGTCACTTCCATGTTGCGCGCGACTGTCGAAGAAGCATCGAAACGGACGACGTACGTCTGTCCCTGGTGCAGTTCAAGACCGCCTTGCTCAAGCAAGACGCTCCAAGGTTCCTGTCCTTCTTGCCCGATCGAGATTTGAGCGGCTTCGTTCACCGATTCAACCGCGGCTTGCGCATCGAAGTGCACGTAAGAGCCCCAATGTGTCAACCCGTCCGTGAACGATCCGTTCTTCAGCGGAGACGGGTCGATCGCGATCGGTGTCACATCGAACAGTTTGACGTCGTCAAGCTCAATTGAGCCTTTCGCCGAACCGAGTACGAACTGGAGCTGGCTCAACAGGTCCGTCGCTTGTCCCATCGTGAACGGGATCTCGATCGTTTCAAACTCGCGCGTCAACGCGACGTCTTGAAGCGGGAGATACGCGTTGCCGTCCGCTCCATTCAAACCGACTTGAAGTGCTTTGATGCGTTCCGCTCTCGCTTTAAAGCGCAACACGTAGTCATGACCTTCCGTCAGTTGAATCCCGTTTTGGACGAGCATTGCCGGTTCGCCCTTTTTCGGGTTCGTCACGAACTTGAAGTGACGCAACTTCTCGTCAACTGTAGCCGTCCCTTTCGTTGCGCCCGGGTCGAACTGCCAGTATGTCAAGCGGTCCATCGCGCCTTGGTCAAACGTTCCGTTGTAGACCAAGTTCCCGTCGCCGAGCGCTGGTTTCGTCGCGTTCGGGTCAAGTGCTGCACGTTCGGCTTGTTCGACACGGACGTTCCCGATTTGAACGCCTGACGTGCTAAGTCCCATGTTGAACTCGAGACGCGCCGCGAGATCCGTGTCTTCCGTCATATCAAACGTCATCGAATATGTCTGTACGTCTGTCGTCAAATCGAATGAACCTTCATCCGAGTATTTCGCGTAACCGCGGTCTGGTCCGCCGCCGATTTTCACGGCGATCGAGCGGGCCGAATCGGCGCTCGCATCGAACGTCACTTTATAGTGTCCGCCTTTACCGAGCGAGACGTTTTGAATCAATTGGTGCGAATACGGCTGACTGCCGGCTTGAGTGATTGATACATCAGCAAAGCGTGAGCCTGCTTGTTCGATGACATCAACCGTCCCGACGCCGCCAAAGTCTGGCAAGGCCACATAGTTCCAGTACGTCGGGTTGAGCGCTTGCGAACCGTTCGTCACGGTCGTGATCGGCTCCGTGTAATCTTGGTCGTAGACGAGGTTTCCGTCTTCAGACGGTTGTTTCGCTCCGTCCGGCAATACGATTTCTTCGTCCGTATAGACTGGTTCGACTGCTTCACGGTAATCGCGGTTTTTCAAATCGAAGACACGAACGTAATCGACTTCCATCTCGGCCGGGAACGGTGTCGTCGCATCGACATCCCCGTCAAACCAACCGCCGACGGCCAAGTTCATCACGAGGTAGAAGTTTTGGTCAAACGGCGCTGGGTAGCTGTACTTCGTCGCCTGGTTCAACCCTTTCGAGTACCAGTCGTTTTGCGTCTGATAGAGCTCTCCATCAACGTACCAGCGCAACTCGCCAGGCTCCCACTCGACGGCATATGTATGCCATTGATTGATGCCGTCACCTTCTTCAAAGTGATAATCTTTGCCTGTATATTTGTTGTTCGGCCAGTTCTCGCCATAGTGAATCGTCCCAGCGACTTTGTCAGGCTGGCTGCCCCATGATTCCATGATGTCGATTTCGCCAGACGATGCCCAGGCACCGTACCGGTCTTGTTCCGGCAACATCCAAAACGCCGGCCACAAGCCTTTCCCTGTCGGTAGTTTTGCCCGCATCTCATAGCGACCGTATGTTTTACTGAACTTGCCTTTCGTCGTCAGCTTCGCCGACGTAAAGTCATACGTCCCGAGTTCATCCATCGTTTGTTCCCGTTTGGCGCGGATGACGAGCTTGCCGTCTTTTACGAAAGCGTTTTCGTTTTTGTCCGTATAAAATTGCTTCTCATTGTTTCCCCAACCCGGTGCGACCGGATTGCCGTCGTTATCTTTCAACCAGTTCCCCGTATCGAAATTCCATTTTGCCTGGTCGATCTCTTTCTTGCTGAACTCATCCGCCCAGACTAGCTTCCATTTCGTATTGTCTTTTTTCTCTGGCTTTTCGGCATATGCGCCTTGTGCGGCTGACAAGACAAGTCCGGTACCGAGAGCAAGTGCTACCCATTTCTTCATCAAAATTCCTCCTTTGACATAAATGAAGGCAGACACACTCCAGTCGTACCTGCCTCTCCTCTAACAACGCACGAACATTGAAAGCGTTTTCCGAAAGCGCTTTCGTTATGTCTATTATAATTTTTTCGCCTACCTAGATTCAACCATTTTCTTGAAGTGAAATGAAAATGACACATAAAAAACACCAACCCATAATCAGGTCGATGCTTAGGTTTTCCTCACTGTCCAATCTGAAAATGTGACTGAAAATCCTGAATGTATTCGATCGACGTCTTGAGCCAATGGTCGTCATTCACATACAACAAAATGCCAGCCTGTTCGTATGTATGGCTCGGCTTCATCTCTACAGTCGCGCGACACGTGAACTGTTCGGTCGACACATCCGTCAACAGGACGTGCGCCGTCATCCGGTTGAAACCGTAGTGGGTATTGCGCCAAAAATCGGTGTCCGCTTCTGTCTCGAAGGTAAGTCTCTCCCGTACATTTATTGCTTTCGGCTCATTGATCCACGTGTACTGCTGCCACATGATTGATTCCTCCCCATTGGCCTCGCATCGCGAACAAAAGTGGAATCATCGGTTCGTGGTACGGGATGAATTCTCCTGATCGGATCATGTCGAGGATGGTCGCCTCATCCGCCCACTGCACCGCCTGCACTTCTGATTCTTGAAGCGTCAACTTATTCAAATCGACATCCATTTCGACAAGATAGATGTCGTCGAACCCTTCGTCAAAGTTGATCGTCAAATGTGGTCGCGTATCTTTTAAGTCTAGTGTCAGACCGATCTCTTCTTCAAGCTCGCGCATCGCCGCCTGTTGACTCGTATCGCCGACCGTGGCACTGCCGCCGACCGTGATGTCCCACATGTTTGACCAGCCGTCTTTGAACGTCTGGCGCTGTTGAATCAACATCTGTCCTTGCTTGTTAAAGATACAGACGTGGATGACAAGATGGTAATCGCCATTCTCGAGACGATTGCCCCGCTGCCACGTCCGCCCTGTCTTTTCTCGGTCAACGTTATAGACGTCCCAAAACTCCATCGTTCAATCTCCTTTATGTGGCCGCACTCGCTGCCGCTTGATCTGATTTCACACAATCGATGGCAACGACGATTGAGATGAGCATGTCCTCCATCGTCTCGTCGATCACTTGAATCTCATACGTGTCGCCCCATGACAACCATTTCTTCTGGACGCTGCCGATGACTTGCCCGTTCTGTGTCACCTCGAAGTCCATATCCCACCAGTCGCCATCGATTTCAATCCCTGCTGCGTCAATCGTATAACGCGGTTTGAAGAAGGTGAACTCTTTTGAGATCGTCATCGTCTCTTCGCCCTCGACGTCGACGTAAAACTTCGGTAAGAAACTGAACGTCTTTTTCGTAATGGTCGTGATCTCGCGCCCATCCTTGTCCGAGATGGTGAACGACTTCGGCAGCTTCATAAAGCTCCCTTCGACGAAATACATATCGTTTTCATCCGCGTCCTTGATCGTGAACCGTCCGCGCAAGCTGAAGACTTTCTGTTTCATGTAAAGCGTGTTCATTATCATCCCTCCATTTTTTACGTGTTATTCTCTATACGGCTCTTTACCCGATTATGGTTCGTTTTTTATGATTGAATAAATGTTCAGGCTTATACTCGAGAGCGTATAATGAAATGAGGAGGTGAGAGTATGATTTCTGAAAAAGTAAGACAAACGATCATTGAAACGCTTCAACGTGAAACAGACGCGGATTTCATCTTGTTGTTCGGGTCATTCGCCAAAGGAACAGATCGTGAGGATAGTGATGTCGATTTAGCATACTTCGGTCAGAAGCGACTCTCACCATATAATCGCTTTGCCTTGGCGAGCGAATTAGCGCTTCTATGCGGGCGAGACGTCGACTTGATCGATATCCGTGAAGTCGACACCGTCTTTGCCATGCAAATTTTCTCAGAGGGCGTTCCATTATCGATTCAAGATCAGAACGAATTTACGCGACAACAGATGAAAGCCTTTCGGATGTATGCCGAATTGAACGAACAACGAGACATCGTCTTGAAAGAAATCAAAGCTAGAGGAAGTGTATTCGATGAATGATGTTGTGTTGAACAAAGTGACGACAATCGAGCGCTGTCTTCAGCGAATCCATGACGTGTATGACGATAATCCAGATCACCTAAACGATTTCACGAAGCAAGACAGTATCATTCTCAACATCCAACGCGCCTGTGAAGCGAGTATCGATATCGCGATGTACCTAGTCAGTCAAAAGAAGTTGGGCGTACCCAAAGCGAGCCGGGACGGGTTCATCATGCTCGAGGAAGCAGGTATCATTGATAATGCCTTAGCGAAGACGCTCATGAACATGGTCGGATTCCGTAATATCGCCGTCCACGACTACCAAGCACTCCAACTCGAAATTCTTGAAGCGATTCTCGAAAAGCACATCGATGATTTTAAAACGTTCACAAAAATTATCCTGCAACTGGATGTGTGACAATCGTGGCTTCTCAGTGCCATGAATCACCACAGTAATCCTTAAAAGTATATTAAAACGCCGCCTCGTTTCCGAGACGGCGTTTTCCAATTATCCGTTCTTCATGCTGAACGAGTCAGCGAGCGTGAACGTGATGTCTTTCACGTCGAGACCGCCGAGTGTGAAGTAGAGTTGCAAGTAGTTGTGTTGGTTCAAGAAGAACAGTTGCTTCGTCTGCGTCACCCATTCCCCGCCCGTTCCGTTAAACGTGAACGTCGGACCCGGGATGTTGTTCGCAAATAGCGTCACCGGCATTTGAGCGAGCTCTCCTGCTTCTGAACGGGCCGTGATCGTCACGTCGTACGTGCCCGTCTCATCGACCGAGACGGCGAAGACGTGTGTGTTCCCCGTCGATGTGTCCGCGTCGATCAAGCTGACGCTCTCTCCGTTCGCAAGATGCTGATACGTCACATCGAAATCGATCGTTTGTCCTGCTTCTTCGTCGAGTCCGATCACTTCGACTGAACCGTCATGAAGCCCGAGCAGACGCTCCATCGCCGGAGACTGTAAGACGAAGCGGCAGATGTTCGCTGCACTCCGCAACAGCTCGCCCCGTGTCAACGTACCGGCAGCGAGTGCAGCTCCCGTATTGTCGTCGAACGAGTTCATATCCGGACGGTCGACGACCATGTACAAGTCGTTCTGCGACTGGACCATCGCCGCCGTGTTCTGGCGGTTGGCCGGCTCATCTTCATGGTGGTTCACTTTCGCCCACCAGTCGGTCATGACGATGCCTTCAAAGCCCCACTCGTCGCGAAGGACACGTGTGTTTTGATCGTACAGCCCGGCCGTCCAGACGCCGTTGACGGCACCGTACGTCGTCATGATCGACGTCGCCTTGCCTTCTTTGACGGCCATCTCGAACCCTTTCAAATAAATCTCACGTAACGCCCGTTCCGAGACGACCGAGTCGATGTCGTGGCGGTGCGCTTCTTGGTTGTTAGCGCTGAAGTGTTTGAGCGTGCCGGTCACGCCGACGCGGTGCATCCCGTTCAACTGGGCGATCGCCATCTTGCCCGTCACGTGCGGATCTTCCGAGAAGTACTCGAAGTTCCGTCCGTTGAGCGGATTACGATGGATGTTCATCCCTGGTCCGAGCAACGTGTCGACGCGGTTTTTCCGCATCTCGAGTCCCGTCATCTCGAACAGGTCTTCGATCAACGCCACGTTGAAGCTTGACGCCAACAGCGTCCCGTTCGGCAACGCGAACGCCTTCGTGCCGATGTCCATCCGGATACCAGACGGACCGTCCGCGCAACAAGCGGCCGGAATGTCGAGCTCGTTCAAACGGTCCGACACGCCGCCGAACGCGGCGGCCGTCCCTGGTGTCACGCGAGGCGAATTCATGCCTTGTCCGCGGACGATACAGGCGAGGTCCTCATCCGTCAACTGGTCGAGGAACGTCTCAAGCTCGGCTTTCCCGTGATAGACGTCCGTCAGCTTCAAGCCGTTGTCGCTTGTCTGATGGCGCTGCATCGGACGTTCGGCGAGATAACGTGCCTCGACGTCAACCTGGCGCAGCGGTGTTTCTTCATAGCTGACTTCATATCCTTGACCGCTTGCGACCGGCTTGATGCGGTCAAACGGTGTGACCGGCGCCATGTTCTCGCTGAGCGTCTCGACGACTTGTAGTTCGGCGAGCTCATAGTCGAAGACCGCGACAGCTGAACGGACGTCCGTCCCAGCGTGAATCCGGTACGTCCCTGCTTCTAAGACAAAGCTCGATGCGTGTCCGGTGACGCCACGATCGTCATAGCTCGCAAAGTCCGTGACCGGGACGGAGAATTCGAGCGTTTGCCGCTCTCCTGGTGCAAGCAGACCTGTCTTATCGAACGCGACGAGGGCGCGCGCCGGGTTACCGAGGACGCCTTGCGGCTTCTCGACATACAGTTGCACGACTTCTTTCCCGTCAACTGCCCCGGTGTTCGTCACCGCGACGTTGATCGTAATCAAACCGTTCTGTTCACTCGCTTCAACGACTTCCATGCTGAAACTTGTATACGATAACCCGAAACCGAATGGATAGAGGACCTCGTCTTTCGCGAACGTCTCGAAATAGCGATAGCCGACATAAATATCTTCTTGATAAATTCCTTTGTCGGCGTGACCGAAGTTTTTCGTCGACGGATAGTCGTCAATCGACCGGGCGATCGTGTCTGTCAACTTGCCAGACGGGCTGACTTTGCCTGTGAGTACATCGACGAGTCCCGTCCCGCCTTCTAATCCCCCTTGCCATGCGTAAAGAATCGCGCTCGGCTCATAGTCCGTCGCCCACTTCATATCGATGATGTTGCCGACGTTCAAGACGACGGCCGTCTTCGTAAACGCCTTCGACACTTTCTCGATCAACTCGTTCTCGATCTCGGTCAACAAGTAGCTACCCGGGTCGGCCGTGTTGTCACGGTCCTCACCCGCCGTACGCCCGATCATGATGAGCGCCATATCCGACTTGGCTGCCGCTTCCGCGACGAGCGCGTCCGTGACGGCCATCTCCGGCTGTGACCACGGTTCGCCGGCCCAGCCGACACCTTTGTCGAACGGGTTTTCTTCGACCCACGCCTCATACGTCTGAAGGAGCGACTCGTTCAGTTGGATGCCTTCACTCGCTTGGAGCGCCTCGAGCGGACTCGTCACGTGGGAGACGTTGACCATCCCGCCTGATCCGGTCCCGCTCTTATAGTAGTTGAATTGGCTGCGACCGAACACGGACACGGTCGTCCCCGCCTGGATCGGCAGCGTCTGTTCGTTCTTTAAGAGGACAGCCCCTTCGGCGACCGCCGTTCGCGCCAGTTGTTTATACGTATCCCAGTTCAATGTGTACTGTTTCATGTTGTCAGCTCCTTCATTTCGTTTGCGATTTCGTTTATACAGTCTTCAGCTTGTGGATAGTCCCCGATTTTATCGAGGAAGGCGTGGTCCATCCCTCGGTATTGGATCAGTCTCGTCTTCACGCCGTCGCGCGCGAGTTTCCGCGCATACGCCTCGCCTTCTAAGCGTAAATAATCGTACTCCGCCGTCACGATGAGCGCGGGCGGGAGATTCTTCAAGTCGTCCGCCAACAAGGGCGATACGAGCGGATGCGTCACGTCGTTCGCACCTTGTAAATAAATGGCGTTGAACATCGAATCCGCGTCGCTGAGCGCTAGCACTATCTCGCGAATCAAGTTGTGATGATATCGGATATCGTATTGTGCGATGTCCCATGCGTAATCATCTGTCGGGACCGAACCTAAATTGACGACCGGATAGATGAGTGCCTGGAAGCTGATCATGCTTGTCTGTTGGGCACGATCGAGTAAACAGCAGCCGGTCGCCAAATTTCCCCCGGCGCTGTCACCTGCGACCGCGATACTTTCGCGCGACACCCCGAGCGCATCGGCCTGGTCGTATACCCATTTGACCGCTTGAAAGCAATCATGCAAACCAGCCGGGAACGGATGCTCCGGCGCGAGCCGATAGTCGACCGAGACGACGACCGCGTTCGCTTTCTCAGCGAGCGCTTTGCACGGGTTCTCGACCGTATCGAGTGTCCCGCCAAAGAAACCGCCGCCGTGGAAGAACAGGACAGCCGGTAACGGCTCGTCTGACTCGGGCCGATAGAGCCGGGCCGGGATATCCCCTTCAAGGCTTGGAATCATGATCAATTCTGTCGTGATCGGACGTGTCGTCACGTCACGGTTCGGCCAGCCCATACTTGCGCGGACGGCCTCAAGATCAAACGGTGCGGGTGCCTCATCGCCCGTTACGTGTTGATTGGTGTTCGCCAACACGCGCGGGTCAAGGTCGCCTTGTTTGCGTGAATCCGGGATCGGTTTGATCGTCGTCTCGACGCCAGCGATCGTCTCTCGAATATGTACTGCACTTAACTCGTCAACTAACCGTTTGTATGAGTTACTATGAGTCGACATGAACTGAATGCTCCTTTCTCCTAAACAGCGCTTCATGAATGGCCGCTTTACACGTTGACTTAAATCTTACTTTTTCGGACACGGCTTCAAATTCGGTCGTGTCATCGGTGAAGTGTTGATGCAGCTGGCGTTAGACGGTAGAAGTCAGGTCGACTTCTCCCCATTCGCACTCGCTCGATTTCACGGATGAACGACGAACTGTTCCCTTTCGTGTATAATGAGACGTAAACTAAATTGCTAATGAAAATTTCTACAACAGAAGTTTCTTACACGAAAACGAGGTAAACATATGAATCAACCAAACTTTGCGGACTACCGCTTAAGTGAAGACATCCAACGCGCACTCGGTATCATGAAGTACGTGGCACCGACAGAAGTGCAACAGAAAGTCATCCCGCTCGCACTCGAGCACCAAGATCTAGTCGTCAAAGCACAGACCGGGAGCGGCAAAACGGCCGCATTCGGCATTCCTATCACTGAACTGATTGAGTGGGAAGAAAACAAACCACAAGTACTGATTCTCACACCGACACGCGAGCTCGCCGTCCAAGTCCGGGAAGATATGACGAACATCGGCCGCTTCAAACGGATCAAGGCGACTGCCGTTTACGGGAAAGAACCGTTCTCGAAACAACGTGAAGACTTGAAACAGAAGACGCATATCGTCGTCGGGACACCGGGACGTGTCATGGACCATATCGAACGTGAAACGCTCGTCTTGGACCAAATCAAGTACTTGATCATCGATGAGGCGGACGAGATGTTGAACCGCGGCTTCCTCGCTGACGTCGAAGCCATCATTCAAAAGCTACCGACTGATCGCGTCACGATGGTGTTCTCGGCCACGTTCCCGAACGACATCGAGCGTCTGTGTAAACAACACATGAACGAGCCGACCCGCATCTCGATCGAGTCTGCTGGCGTCACGGCCTCGACGATCGAGCACGGCTTGATCGAAGTCCGCAATGAAGACAAGTTGTCGGTGTTACAAGACATCACGGTCGTCGAAAATCCTGACAGCTGCCTCATCTTCTGCCGGACGAAAGAACATGTCGACACCGTATACAGCGAGCTCGACAAAGCCGGCTATTCTTGCGAACGGCTCCATGGCGGACTCGAGCAAGAAGACCGGTTCGCCGTCATGGAAGGGTTCAAGACGGGCAACTTCCGTTATCTCGTCGCGACAGATGTCGCGGCACGCGGCATCGATATCGATAACGTCAATCTTGTCATCAACTATGACGTGCCGATGGAAAAAGAGAGCTACGTGCACCGGACCGGACGGACAGGCCGTGCCGGTAACAAAGGGAAAGCCCTCACGCTCGCGACTCCTTATGAAGGTAAATTCGTCCGCGCCATCGAAGCGTTCATCAAGTTCGAGATCCCGACGATGGACGCCCCGACCGAAGCACAAGTCGCTCGCGGCAAAGCGGCGTTCGAAGAGAAGTTGAGCGGTCGCCGTGTCGTCCGCAACAACAAGACGGCCCGCATCAACCAAGACATCCTGAAGCTTCACTTCAGCGGCGGGAAGAAGAAAAAACTTCGTGCCATCGACTTCGTCGGCACGATCGCCAAAATCCCAGGTGTGACCGTCGAAGACATCGGCATCATCACGATCACCGATCAGATGACGTACGTCGACATCTTGAACGGGAAAGGCTCACTCGTCCTTCAGGCGATGGAGTCGACACCGATCAAAGGTAAAAAGCTAAAAGTGAGTAAAGCCCATAAATAACCAATCCAGGTCTCGGAGAGTTTGATCTCTCCGAGCCTTTTTTATGTTTTGACCACGTTATCGAAAGCGCTTTCGAAAAACAGTAAAAAAATAGCGGTTTCGAGAGAACGCTTTCAACAGAATCATACCGATAACACGTCTTGAATTCAACCTTCCTCACCTAATTGTCAAAAAAAGGCTCAGGCAATGTCGCCTGAACCTTCATCTCTCACTCTAAAAATTTCAATTCCGCATTGTTTCGTGCACGATATCCGGTCACTTCTACCTTGCATACAGAGCACAGCCAGCGTACGAATCACCGTTCACCATTTCCCGTGAAATACATAACATCGTAAAGAGAACAATCGCTGCGAGCACATGCTCAATCAGCTCTGTCGGGTGCAACGGATTTCGTCCAGCCGAGATGAATTAGTCGAACAGTTCTTCCGAGATCAACTTGAATCCTTCGATTTCCGTGTCCTCTTCTAATTCGATTAACAGACATCGTTTGCCTTTCACGTTCACTTGCTTCACGTATTTCAAATCTTGCGGGCTGATCGTGATATTCGCGACTTTCGTGTTGATTTTAATCGACTTCGACGTATACTTCGGGACGACGCTGCTCGCCTTCATCTCGTATTTCGTGTCATCGACGACTTGTTTGAACGCCTGCTCGACTTTCTCCGTCGTCACGTCCTCGACGCCACTCGCTTTCAAGACGACCTCGACCGCTCGTGCGTCAAGCATCGGGACCGTCTCGTCCTCGTCCTCACGCTCTTCTTCCGCGACGATCAAATAATTGATCTCTTCATAGACGGTGGCGAGCGTCGCCAAGTTGACTTCCTCCCCGATAACGGCTTTGACGACTTCTTCGAACATCGCTTTCTCTTCGACCGCCGTCACGATCTCGGTGCCATTCAACACGTTCTCGATAAAACCGAAGTCCGGTTGGTGCGCCTTCTGGGCCGCATACAAGACATGGTTGACGTCGGCCGCGTTGTCCGTGAAACACGGGAACAAGAAACCGCCGACGGGTGCGTCGAGTTTGATGATGGGATTAATGAAGACGTTCGATTTGTACTCACGTTCGATAAAGTCGAACACGAGCGACTGTTTCGGCAGTTCGGTCTGGTTGATGCTGCCGAGGATGAACCGCGACGTGTAAACCTCGTCGCGCATATCGATTTCCGTCTCTTCAGAATGACGCCGCGTCGGTTTATTGTATTGGAAGCGAATGAACGTGACGACGACATCTTTTTCGAACGGAGCGTCTTGAACCATCTTCAACGCGACTTTCTGCATCGAAGCGGCCCAGTCCTCTGTGTCATCCGTTTGCAATCCTTTGTACAATAGCGTCTGCGTATGGTCGGTCTGACCCGCTTCCGGGTGCTCGAACTTCACTTCAAACAGCTTCTCGTCGAGCTTACCGCCGAGTACTTTCTTAAAACTCGTCAAAAATAGCTCCTGATGCTCTTGCTCCAAAAACGGGAACGACCGCATCTCTTCGTGGAAGATCTCGTTGCTGTCTTGCCGGATGTAAATATTATAAATTTCAGCGATTTTGACCGCTTCCGCATTCAACTTGAAATGCTTGCGGATTGCCGCGATGTCTTTTTGATTCATCTTTCCCAACTCCTTCGTTCTTGACTACAAATCGACTTCATTATACCAATAGTTGTTGCTCACGCGTATGTCAGTAGTTCTAAAGCCGGGACGTCTGATGTCATGTCTCATGTCCCTGACCTCAACTTTTCTAATCTTTTGATTCATTTTTGTAAATTTCAATCTTTCTGCCGACTTTGCCGTGTATATTCGATGTGCATCCGGAAAATGAGGGTGCGAGTCGTACAGTCGTCATACATAATAGGAGGCACAAACATGTTGAAAAAATGCATCAGTTCTTTGTTCGCCATCGTCTTAGTCGTCACGACGCTTCACTTAACCACTCCGACCGCCTCGGCGCTCCCGCCGGGTATCCCGTCGAAGTCGAGCGCTCTCACGAAGTTGAACGCGTTGACGGTCAAGACTGAAGGTGCGATGACCGGCTATAGCCGCGACTTATTTCCCCATTGGAGCGGTCAAGGCAATGGTTGTGACACCCGTCAAATCGTCTTGAAACGCGACGCGGACTCATACGTCGGCGACTGCCCGGTCACGTCAGGGTCATGGTACAGTTACTACGATGGGCTCACATTCACGTCGCCATCTAGCCTCGACGTCGACCACGTCGTACCTTTGGCTGAAGCATGGCGTTCAGGCGCAAACAGCTGGACGACGACGAAACGCCAAAGTTTCGCCAACGATTTAACTGGCCCGCAACTGATTGCCGTCTCAGCTAGCTCGAACCGCTCAAAAGGTGACCAAGATCCATCAACATGGCAACCGACACGGACCGGGGCTCGTTGTGCTTACGCGAAGATGTGGGTCGAGACGAAGAGCCGTTGGGGACTAAGCCTCCAGTCATCGGAGAAAGCGGCCCTGCAAACGGCCATCAATACATGCATCTATTGATTTAGAAAGGAGTTCGCTATGAGTCAGCTATCTTCTATCTTTAAAGCCTCCCATGGCGTCACGACCGAGGAAGTCGGCGTCATCAGTGGAGAACTTGAATTACGAACGTCGTGCCAGGAAGACGGGACGCTCGAACTCGCCATCACGTACGTCGGGGCGGCCGAATGGTATACATTGCCCGGGAAAGACTACAAGCTGCATGACATGCGTGACCACGAGGTCGTGCATCGCTTGCTCGTCAACGTTCTCGAGCGTGAGTGAGAAAACTCAGAGGTGAATCTGTTCGAATGAAAGAAGGGACAAACTATCGAAAAACGATGGTCGGTCCCCTTTTCATATATTTTATTGATGCTGTTTCTCGTTGACTGCTCGAATCAGCATCAACACTTGCTCATACTCTTTACGAAGTGACGGTGCCATCTTTTCAATATCATCACCTGCACGCGCACGAATCGATTCTTCTGTCATAATCGCCTCGATATAAGCATCGTATTCTTCCGCTGTTAATCGCTCTCTTGTCGATGCCTGTTTGTTGAGCGTATCGAAATAGGGTTGTAATTCAGCAAGCGCTTGTTTAACGTCTGCACGTGTCTCAACGGGAATCGCATCATAGTCCACATTCCCGCTCGCATCTCCATACGTCATCCGAACGTTCGTGAAAATGCGTAACTCTGTTTTGAACGCATCATATTCTGACGCGTCTAACGTTCCTTTCGCTTGTTTCAACTTGGCATCAAGTAATAAATACTTCTCCATCGTCGCGCTGACAATATGTACTTTCAGCTCATCGAATGAACCGTATAAATCATCGGCCAAGAGTGATTGATAAGCGAACGCACCCGTCGGCACAATTAGTGCAACCGCGAGACTCGCTACCATCAAACGCTTTCGAAAGAAGCTAGGCGTCTTTCGCATCTCCAGTTTCGCTCGTTCCACGCCCTTTTGACTTCGTTCCCGTAACTCACTCGGAATTTCAATTGCCTCTAGGATGCGTTTCATTTCATGATCCATAGTAGTCAGCCTCCTTCAACTCGTTTCGAAGTTTTTCGACCGCTCGATACAATGTTGATTTCACAGTCCCGATTGGCAGTTCAAGTAAATCCGAAATTTGTTGGAACGTATAATCTTGATAATATTTTAGGACGATTATACTGCGCTCTTCTTCGCACAGCGTTTCCATCATATCGGCAAGCGTGAGCGTCAATGCAATATCTTGCTCTTCTTTTCCAACAATTTCGTCAAACTCGGGTTTTAATTGAATGACCTTCTGTCTTTGTTTCATCAGATTGAGCGCACAGTTGATCGTGATTTTGACGAGCCACGTCTTCACGTAGTCGGGTTCTCGTAGTGTCCCAATCTTTTTGAATGCTTGATAGGCCACTTCTTGCACCACATCTAGTGCGTCATCCGGATTTTTGACATACACGTAAGCCATGCGATACAGATCTGACTCATAATGATGAAATACCTTTAGAAATGCTTGGTCGTTTCCACGTTGCGCTTTTTGAATGAGACGTTTCATCAGCCGTCCCCCCTTTTCATTTTGTCCATACACTCATTAGACAAAAGTTTGATGGATTTAGCTTCGTCATTCTAGATTTATTTGAAAAAATCCCTAAAAAAAGACACCTCGTTTGAGATGCCCAATTCATCCTCATGATGTTTGATATTTTTGCAGCAGCGCTTGCGGGATATGGCAGTAATCGTCCGGACATCGTTCTAACCGGTCTTGATGCTCGTCCGCACTCCGCACGTAGTTCGTAAGCGGCAGCACCTCGAGCGCGATCCGATTGACATCGTTCCGTCTGTGAATAAACGCACGGGCCGCATCCACATGCCGAAGGTCCTCGCTATAGACACCGGTTCGATACTTCTCCCCGACGTCCTCGCCTTGACGATTGACGCTATACGGGTCGATGATTTCAAACAAATAGCTCATCAACTCATCTATCGTGACGACTTCTGGGTCAAACGTCGTTTTGACGCATTCCGCGTAGCCGTCATAGTTTCCGTCAAGTGTATCCGTCGTCCCGTTCGCACGTCCAGCTTCTGTTTCGACGACGCCCGGTAACGTCTTGATGAACGCTTGGACGCCCCAGAGACAACCTCCCGCTAAATATACAGTTTGCATTCAATGACCTCCTTAAAATTTTAGTCAATCAATCCCACAATTCGTCATAAATACACTACGATATATGTAAATCTATGATCGGTGCACAGATATGGGGGGCCTCCTTTGAAAAAACTCATGCTGACCACATTTTGTACCATCATGCTCGTATCAGGCACCTATCAGACGGCGACAGGGGAATCATTCGTCTCAATGAGCCAGTCCATTTCCGTTGATCGCAAGGAGATCGAACGCTAGTTGACGACCGAGGTGATGGAGCCGAACTTCGGTGGCGATGTGTGGACCACGTTCAAAATTCTCGACACGAATACACCGAAGAACGAGGTTTATGTTTGGGCGCTCATTCAAGAGTATGTGCAAGAAGGTAACCGCTTCGATCAGGGATCCGGCATGTCGGTCCCCCTTGTATTATACCTCGATGACAAAGACGAATCATTCACAATCCAAGGTCATCGGTTGCCTCGTGACGGTTCGTACTATCCGACCGACTTATGGACCCTGTTCCTGGTCCACGTTCAAGTTTCGATTTCTCCATATCCAGATGGCCTTGTCAAAAAGCTACATGCACAAATGGAACAAAAACTTTCGCAAAGCCAGCAAGCGAAACAATGAAAGGATCCTGAACTTGAAGAACATGAAACTCGCAGTCCTCATCTCAGCAGCATTGCACATCCTTTACTTCGTCGGTACGTTCGGCGTCGGTTTCATCCGGACAGTCACCTATGAGCCCGATATAATCGCTCAAGCAGATTCGGTCGTCGTGTTGCAAAACGAGGTCGTCATTGGAACGACCGGGTCGCCGCTCATCTACGTGCTCACGTGGATTGGCCTCACGATCGTCCTGGCACTCGGACTGCTCGCGGCTCAACGCATGCGACGAACCCGTTGAATATTAATGACTCCGCAAAAGCCAGCTCCATAATGTATTTACAAGTCAAACATGGATGGTCTTCTTGAAGATTTTGAGGACAACACACATGCGTTGATGCGTGAGAGCGATGTATAATATGAAGCCAAACAAAAAGGAAATCTACACGACGATGTAGATTTCCTTTTTAGACTGCTTATAGATAACCGAGTCGTTTCAAATCCTCGTAGACGAGAGACGATAGGAGCGTTCTCCCTTTCCCGTTCAAGTGGTCTGGATTATGGAAGTAGGCTCTATTGTCTATGAACCGCTCGTCCTCCATATAATCCAGGAACGGGACATCTAAATCGAGTGCTTCCAGATGTTGATTGACAAGTCGATCCATCGCTGTCTCATTAAAGTAGGCCAGATATGATTCATGGATCGGTTCCATTGCTAAGACGACCCGATAACCTTTCGTCTGACAATACTCGACGATGTCTTTCAATCGTTCCATATTCTGCTCGATATCATGATGCTCCACAGCCTGTTTATACTGAGCTTCGACCATCTCGTATTTCCGTTCCGAATAGTTCTGGCCGTTATTTACCCACGGTTTGTGAGACTCCCATCTAAAATCACGAATCTCTCGCGACAGCGCCGTATAGACGCTCCCGCTGTTCAACGCCGGGATCGATGTGTACGTGTAGTAATCAAACGTACTGACCGGTTCGATATCTTCCCGGTCCAACACGTGATAATAGTTTTCTTTCCGGCTGATCTCCGCATTGCTGAACGTGATTTGCGAGAGCGAGACGATGACAACCCCACCCGGACGAAGATGTTCGTCGTGCTGCTTCAACATCTTCAAGTCGTACTCAATCGTTTGGCTTGGCAACGCCAAGTCGAGATGCGACAAGCCGAGCGGCTTGAACGCATAGCCGAACATCGCGTGCGACGTCCCCAAGTTGATGATATCTAAAGGGGTCGGGTCTTCTTGAAACGCCAATACGCCGCGGTTGTTATTGTATGCCCACGACTCTTTGACAAAGTTGTTGAGCGGAATCAACAATAGGGCAACGATTCCGATGATCACCGCAATTTTCATCCATATACTTCTCATAGCCATTCCTTTCATTTAGAAACCACCATAAATGAACCCTTCACTCGAAACACCGAACACAATCACCGAGACGATTACGAACAGTTGAATTACCACGTTCGTAAAGGCCGAACGCCCGGCCAACCAGTCCCATGCCGAACCCTTCGTCCGTTCGATGTACTGAAACACGTGGACGGTCGTAAAGAAGAAGAGAAACACGAGTAAATCGAGCAACGAGAACAGTTCAAGGGCGTTCATCAGTTCCAGCGGCGCCCATGACGACGGCGTCACATACAGCCGGGCATGGTGAAACGCTTGCGCGACCGAGTCGGATACGAAAAAAACGCGCGAGAAACAAACTAACTGGAACGTGACCGCGATCTTCAACCATTTATGAAGCTCAGGCGTCCGGTCGAGTCGAATGAAGGATGCCATCTGTTCCCGCTGATGTTTCGTCGCATCTCCGAACACGCGGTACAGACCATGAATCAGCCCCCATAAGACGAAACTCCAAGCTGCCCCATGCCAGATGCCGCTCACCAAGAACGTGATGATGATGGCGACATAAATCTGATAGCGCTTCTTTTTCCCTTTGCATAACGGGATGAAGATATAATCGCGGAGCCATGTCGAGAGCGAGATGTGCCATCTGTTCCAAAAGTCGGCGATCGATACCGCGAAGTGAGGCTGTCGAAAGTTCTCCGTCAACTTGATGCCGAATAACCGAGCGCTGCCGATGGCGATGTCGCTGCAGGCTGAAAAATCGGCGTACAATTGAATCGAAAACAACATCGTGCCGAGCACAATCTCTGAACCGGTCGGGTCTGGCTGACTGAACACACTTGCGACCATCGGCGCCAATCGGTCGGCGATGAGCGTCTTTTTAAAGAAGCCCCAAGCGATCCGCTTCATCCCGTAACTGACATGTTCATAATCGAACCGTTGCTCCGCCTTAAATTGAGGGAGTAATTTCTTGGCCCGCTCAATCGGCCCCGCCACTAACTGCGGGAAGAAAGCGAAGTAAATTGAGAAATAGCCGTAATGGCGCTCGGCCTTCAGTTTCCCGCGATACAAATCGACGAGATAACTGATCGCTTGGAATGTATAAAACGAAATCGCGAGCGGCAAGACGACGTCTCGATACGGGATCTCATAGTTCCAACCTAGCGATATGGCCATCGTGCGCAACGATTCGTTCACGAAGTTAAAGTATTTGAACCAACCGAGGAACAGGACCAACATCGTAACGCCCATAAGCATGAGGCGTTTCTTCTGCCGTTTCTCGTCCTGGCGTTCAATCAGGAGTCCTGTGACATACGTAAAGGCGGTGCTCACAAGCAACAGTGGGATGAACTGGATACTGAGCGTGGCGTAAAACAAGTAGCTTGCCGCCAGCAACAGGACCCATCTAAACCGATGCGGTACCATATAATACATCGCCATCAAGATGGCGAGAAAGAGTAAAAACTCGATTGAAATAAACGTCATAGCTTCACCTGATTATTCTAAACTTGTGTTGCGTTCAACAAAGGATTCTCTTGCACCAGCTTGTTGGTTCAGGTGGTGATGAGTTCTCGTTTCGGTAATGCAGAATAGAGCACTTTCCCGGATGCGTTCCGTGGAATCGCATCGATTCGTAAAATCGTGACCCCTCTTGTATGCATCATGTCCTTGATGACTTGTTTGACGGCGGCACGGTCGTCGTGCAACGTGTACACGTATAGCTCGTCATCCGTTCCTGTACACACACACTCATGTCCGTGTGCTCGTAACAGGTCCTCCACTTCATCGAGGCTGATTCGGTTTCCATGCATCTTAATCATGCGCTTGATGCGGCCGACGATGAAGAAATAGCCGTCTTCATCCATATACGCCAAATCTCCCGTCTGCAGGGCGCCCCCGTTCTCATCTCCGTTCGCGAGATCAGACAATGCGGTAGCATACCCTAACGAAACGTTGTCTCCTTTGTAAATCAATTCGCCGACGACGTCGGGTGAGGTGATCACTTCACCCGTTTCCTTGCGTAACGTCAATTCGCCACCTTGGATGGCAACGCCGATGCTGCCAGCCTTCTCACGATTCCGGTCCGGCGGTAGATACGACATGCGCGCCGTCGCTTCCGTTTGACCGTACATCATGAAAAATTGGATGCCTTTTCGTTCGCATATATCGGTAAAGGCACTTGCGAGAGACGGATTCAACTTCCCTCCGGCTTGCGTCAGTTTCGTCAAACTCGGCAGCTCCATCGTTTCGAATTTAAGCCGGTGTAACATCTCATAGACGAACGGGACGCCGCCGAACGTCGTGACGTGCTGGTCGCGGCACAACTGCCAAAATTCCTTCTGCATGATGGATGCATCCGTTACTACGACGGTCGCGCCAGACACAAGGTGGCTGTTAAGAATCGAGAGACCATACGAATAGTTCATCGGGAGCGTCGTGATGGGACGATCGTCTTCATTGATATCAAGATACGACACGATGGATGCCGCATTGCGGAAGACGTTATCGTAACTGAGTCGCACGAGCTTCGGACTGCCCATGCTACCGGACGTCGTCAACAAGAGCCAGAGCTCGTCATGAAGTTTGTGCTCAATCACGTGGGGACACTCGAATAGCGCATAGTCTCCGTATGCGTAAACCGTATCCATCTCCTGCGCTAATAAATCGTGATCCCGATTCGCCCAGATGTGCGTCGGTCGGTAGCGATCCATTAAGTTCTGCAGCTGTTCCGATTGAATCGCTGCATCTAACAGGAGCGGCACGATGTGTCCGCGGAGAAATCCGACATAGCCGAAAATTGACTCTTTATTATTGGCACATAAACAAAAGACAAGCGTTCGATCACCGACCTCATCCGCAATCGCGTCGGCCGCCTCAATCATTTCAGTATACGAATACGCTCGATCCGTATAAATGGCGGTTCGTTCTCCATACTGATCAATCGTGTCGAAGCGTTTCATTAACTGAAGTCCACGCCCAATCGTTTCAATAGGTCGATGCCAGATTGATACGTGTTGAACTCCGTGATTACATCGGCATCGAGATCGACGTCAAAGGCGTCCTCGAGCTCCGCGATCAATGTCATGTGGCCGATCGAATCCCACTCTTTTGTGTCACCAAGCTTCATTTCTTCGAGTGACGCGTCTGGCTCGACATCAAGTCCGTCGATGAATGCCGTTTTATATAATTCGATGTTTTTCATTGGATGAATTCTCCCCATTTTCTATAATTGATAATGATAATCATTTGCCATGTGATTCTATCATATTGCCTTTTGGACGGCAATAAGACTTCGGAGCATTGATGTTATTCATTGAAAAAACCGGTACCTAAATTTGGTTTCCGGTCTTCAATGTAAGACTTTTAGATTAGAGTGGATTGCAATCAGCGTCGCTTTTTTTAATCTCCTTGAATCACTTCAGCTAGTCTTATGACTTGAAGTTCTGTTTTCACTTCATTGATGGATGAAATCGTCTTTTTCGAACGCTCGGCCATTTCATCAGGAAGATCTTTAAGGCGTTCTCTTGAATCCGCAAGTTCTTTTTCAATTCGATTAAATTCATCTTGATCAATTTTCTTTTCGTTTTTTTCTTCTTTCCAGAATTGAAGTGTCTCGAAGGCTTTCCCGCTCGCATTTTTGACCTTTTGGTAAATAGAGATGGTATTGTTCGTCGCCATTACGACACCAGCAGATGATTCTAGTACTTCCCTCGCTTCAATCGTTGCCGTTCGAACGTCCTCAATTTGATATACAAGTTCCGTATCCAATTCGTGCTCCATTTCTAATAGTAATGCCGGATCATTCTCAGTTTGATATTTCTCATACAATTCACTAATCTGTTTGCGCGTCTCACCCATCTCTTGTTTGACACTCGACAAGTGCTCTAACCGGAATAGAAAGGCGTCTACTTCATTCAACGTGCTGTTGGCAGAACTTAAAGAGGAACTCATTTTACCTAACACCGGACTACTCACCACACTGTTGACTCCTGAGATTACAAGCGTCGCTGAATTGATATGTTCTAATACGTTACGGACAGGGACCATATTTTGCTCTAACCAATCTACTTGTTGGACAAGCTGAGCTAAGTCTTTATCGTATTCCTTTAAATCATGAATAATTTTTGGGACTTCTCTTTCAATAGTTGTGACAGACTCTTCTTGCATATCGTCGACGCGTGATTGCATCTCCGCTTGAGCGATAGATCCGTCCGCATTCCTATTCATATTGAATTGACTGACAAAGTACCCGACTGTGCCGGATACAACTACAGATGATGCGATTGTAATTGGGATCAAATAGGTTTGAAAAAATGATGTTCGTCTGCCAGTTAGCTCTCTTTTCGATTCCATTATGAAAAGCTCCTCTACTAATATTTTTATAAAAATTACCATTTTATGATTATTTTTATCTATATTGTAAATCCGAAACTAAATATCAACAATCCTTTTTAAGATTAGACTCACAAAAAAAGCGACTAGAACTATTCTCTCGTCGCTGTCTGCAGGAGACTTAATAAACTAACTCTGCTTGTTTGTAAGTTCCACTAATTAGACGAACCGGCTTATGATGTGGAATAATTTTTCACTTTTAAAAAGACCACCTGTGATCTTCTGGTAAACAGTCATCACACAGCAGTTTTCCTTCGAAAGTTGCTCCATTACACAACTGTAACAACGGATTATCTTTTTCTCTGTCTGTTGTCCAACGTCCACAAGTTGAGCATTGTACACAATTCATTGAAACTGGATTCAAGACAACCGTGGAGCAACTTTCCCATTCTACATTCACTTCCTTCGCTCCGATTTTGATTGTTTGGGCGTGACACAACTCGTTTGTGACTTGATCAATCATCCCAAAATCTTTATGTACTTCTGTTTCTTCTATTTCGACCAAGAAAGATACATTGATTAAAACTGTTTTTTTCAAAGTTAAGTCTCCTTTCAGATATTCAATGCCTCAGAGTTTTAATTAGAAGGTATCTTTTGCTAAAGTTTCTCTTCAACAAGATTACCATTCGGCAATGGCGAAGATTCACCTACAAAAAGCGTCAAAACCGGTGAATGGCTCTGACGCTTCAATCATTTTTTATGTGATTACTTATGATACGGTTCATTCCGGTTAATCCGGTACGCCCGATAAATCTGCTCACACAAGACGAGCTTCATCAATTGATGTGGGAACGTCATCTTCGAAAATGAGATCGTATCGTCCGACCGTTTCATGACGTCGTCGGATAAGCCAAGCGACCCACCGATGACGAAGGCGATTTTGCTCTTGCCGTACGTTGCCAACTTGTCGAGCTCGCGGGCGAACTCTTCACTCGTCCGCTGCTTGGCGTCGATCGCGAGAGCGATGACGTGCGTGTCCGGACTGATTTTCGCCAAAATCCGCTCGCCTTCTTTTTGTTTTACTAGAAACATGTCGGCTTCACTCAAATGTTCGGGCGCTTTCTCGTCCGCAACCTCGATTTCATGCACTTTCGCGTATGCCGACAGGCGCTTCGTGTACTCCGCAATTCCTAGTTTCAAATATTTTTCTTTTAATTTGCCGACCGTGATAATTGAAATATTCATCCAATTCTTCCTTTTTCCACAGTTTTTTCGGAGTTATCCATAGGGTTATCCACAGAGTTATCCACAAATCCACATGTTGACAATCATTTTTTGCTTGACACAACATATGTTGCGTCGGCGTCACAGAACTCACATTTGACTTGTCCACTTGTGGATAGTTCTTCGAGTAACGGGTACTCCCCCGTCTCATCGACAATGATGTCTAAAGCGATTTCAACATGTTCCTTGCATACTTTTTTTTCCACAAATTTTCCTCCTTAAAAAAGAAGCGTCGCCGCTCCTTTACGTTGCTTCTGTTAATGTGGCCTCGGTCGTTTCTGCCTTGCCTCGCCGTGTATATTCGATGACGATGTTATCCCCGACCGCGGCGTCTCGGTACAAAGCGTCACGTAAATCGACGTAGCGTTTAATCTCACGGTCGCCGATCTTCGTGATGACGTCCCCGACGCGAAGCCCTGCTTGTTCGGCCGGACTACCGGGTGTGATCGCTTCGATGAACACACCGTCCTCTTTGTCAAAACTGATGCCGTATTCTTCCCGGACGTTGCCCGGGACGGCGATGACTTCTTGGATCGTGACGCCGAGCTGAGCCCGTGTCACCCGTCCGTCACGCTCGAGCATGTCGATGACCGGTAGCGCCACGTTGACCGGGATCGAGAAGCCGACCCCTTCGACGCTCGCTTCGGCGATCTTCATCGAGTTGATGCCGACGAGCTCACCGCGGATGTTGATGAGTGCCCCGCCCGAGTTGCCGGGATTGATGGCGGCGTCGGTCTGGATGACTTCGGCATTATAGTCCATGAGACCGTCCGCGTTCGTATCGACCGGCACGGTCCGTTCGACACCACTGACGATACCACGCGTGACCGAGTTTGAAAAGACGCCGAGCGGGTTGCCAATCGCCATCACGGTCTCGCCGGCCTGTAGCACCGTCGAATCGCCGAGCACGATCGGATTGACGTCAATATTCTCCGGAAGTTTCACGGAGGCGACCGCCAAGTCGTTGAGCGGGTCTTCTCCTAAAATCGTGGCCGGGGCGACTTGCCCATCGGCGAAAGCGACGTTGATCTCGTCCGCTTCCTCGATGACGTGGAAGTTCGTGACGATGTACGCCGTATCCCCGTCGACTTTATACACGACGCCAGAACCCGCACCAGCCTCCCATTGCGAGTCCGAGGTGAAGGCGCGCTGGATGTTCGTGATGCTGACGACGGACGTCTTCGCGCCTGTGACGGCGGCCGTGATGTCCGATTCCGTGACGGTGACGGCTTGCTCGGTACGGACCAGCTCGTTTGTAACAAAACGAGAGGTCGGCGAATCCCAGAGCATCATCGCGAAAAAGAATAACGCCGCTCCTAAGAATCCGCCAACCCCTCCGAGTAATAACGGTTTTACATTCAGCCGTGGCTTATGGCGCACGTGTTCCTCTTGCTTCGGACGCCACTCGCTTCGGGATGGAAAAGTCGATGGTGAATCGTTCATTGATGTTGCTTCGTGCTCTAAAGGTTCGACGTCTTGAGGTTCATACTCATGGTGTCTCTCTTCGTTCACGACGCGCCCCCCCTTCAGGACAGTGTTACCTGTCTTTTCCCAAGTTCGCTTATAAAGAAACGAGCGGACATGGGATTAATGGGTCGGTGTCATGCAATTTGATGCGTCCGAGATCGACGTCACGCATGCCGAGCGTCTGTGCGACGCTCATCTGCGCGAGTTCTTTCATATTGTTGTCTTTACTGAGGTGGGCCAAAAAGATCCGTTTCGTCCGCTCACCGATGACCTCGCTCATCGCGATGGCGGCGTCTTCGTTCGAGACGTGGCCATAGTCCCCGAGGATGCGCCGTTTGACGCTCCACGGGTACCGTCCCATCTGCAGCATCGAGACATCATGGTTCGACTCAAAGATGAAGTCGTCCGCGCCGCGGATGAGCCCTTTCATCCGGTCCGAGACGTACCCGGTGTCTGTGATGTGGGCCAATCGCTTGCCGTCATGGGCGAACTGATAAAACATCGGGTCGGCCGCATCGTGGCTGACGTTGAACGACTCGATCTCGATGTCACCGAACTGTTTGATGTCACCGACCTCAAAATGGAACTTCAAGGCCGGATCGATCTTCCCGATTTTATCTTCCATCGCTGCCCACGTCTTCGCATTCGCATAGATCGGCAAGTTGTACTTCCGGGCGAGAATCCCGACTCCTTTAATATGGTCGGAGTGCTCATGTGTGACGAGCAGTGCGTCGATACCCTCGAACGACTGGCCGATGTCTGTGATGCGTTGCTGCATCGCCTTACCGGTCAATCCGGCGTCGACGAGCAATTTCGCACGGTCCGTCTCAATATAGAGCGCGTTACCGGTCGAACCGCTCGCGAGCACACTGTAGCGTAAAGTCACTCGATCACTCCTTTCAGTCTTCTAAATTAAATTCAACCCGTTCGACCGTCCCATCGATGGCATTGACGAAATACACGTTGTCGTCGATGGCGATCGACCAGAGCGGCGGCATGATGATCAAACTGCCGGAACTGTCGAGCGGTAAGCTATAAAACCCGGTGTTGATGGCGCGCATCTCTTGGTTCGGCTGGAAGTACTTCCGGGCCGCGAGTTGCGAGATCGCCTCGCTCGCCGTCAAGACGAGGTCGTCTTGCGATTTCGACGACAAGTTCGTCAAATGGCGCTGCTTGTAGTCCGTCACTTCGTAGTTTTCGTTCAATTGGAGCAATAACAGGGACGGACCGATATATGTCTCTGTGTCCGCCTCGATTTCCGGGTTCGAGAAAATCTTATTGTTTTCATACGTCTGAACGAACGCGAGTTGGCGCGTCTCTTGGTCAAACCGCCAGTAGGCGTACTCTGATCCGAACGGCACGTACTCGGTGACGAACGTCGACGACGTCGTCCGCAAGTCGTTCTCGTCGAGCGGGACGGCTTGTTTGAGCTCGACTTCAAGCTGCATGTTGTCGAGCGTCGTCGCTAGTTGTACTTCACGATTTTTCGTGATCATCGACGCCGACATCTGCTCAGACGAGCCGGTCAAATAACCGATATCCCGTCCCATCCGTGGCAATTTCGATGCGTCGACGTCACGTTGGTCCAAGATTTGGGCGATTGACGTGTTGTCGCTCGTCACAACCTCGGTCGCCCACGTTTCCGTCAAGAGCTGGAACAACAGGTAGATGTTCAGCGCGAGGAAGGCGAAGATTAAAATCGTTTTCGCTTTACTCCAATCCACGGTACATCATCCTCTCTGTCCAATCTTCCGGCTTGTCGTAAGGGATCCATCTCCCGGCTTCACGGACGAACCAATTCGGAGAGAACGTGACGTAACGACTCGCGTCTTCATTGTATTCAATCTCATAACCGAGACGAATCTCGGTCACGTTTTCGAACCGATCTGCGTTGACGAGCGTATCGATGACGTCTTGCCCGTCCGCAAGCTGTGTCGTCCCGACCGAGATCAACCGGTCGATTTCGAGATGGTGACGCGTGATGGACCGGACTTGTGCCCCGTCGTTTTCAACGCGCAGTGTGGATAAGTCGATCGCATCGTTGTTGATAAACGCATCACGCTGGCTAAAGACAGGGTGCCCTTTCACGTGAAACCGAAACACGGTCGTCTCAAATCCTTTGTTCGCTGGTGTGATCGCATCGAAACGAAGGGACAGGCCTTGACTCTCTGACGTCTCATCGACCCAGCCGCCATGAAAGTTGACGAAGTCGACGATCGTATCAAGCCCGATTGCCGACTCGCGCTCGGTGCTATTACGTGACAAGTTGCGATAGCGGCTCGCGTTCAACGTCGCGTCATACTCGGCGACGCTGATCCCGTTCGTGAGTGCGCCGACCGAACTCGCCGGATCGACTTCTTGAACGTTCGGGTCCCCGGGGAAGAACGTATCGCGCATCCAATCAAGGCGTGCCGAGATCTGGATTTGTGAGACGTCATACGCGAACAGCTCGTTCATCTCAGGCCCGACGACCGGGATATAGTTGACCCGCTCGTCCGTGTACGTGACCCGTTGCATCGCGCGGTTCGAATCTTTTAAGAACAAACTATTGACGTCCCCTTGTCCGGCTTTAGAGAGCCGACCTTCCCACAGCGACTGATCGCTCATGATCGCCCGGACTTTCCAGACGTTGTCGTCCATGAAGATGAGCGCCCGTTGCGGTACTTTCCCTGACAGGCTGTAAGACCCGGGCAGAATGTAACTGAGCGTGTCCGCATAGTATGGTTCCGGTAAAATCAGTTCAACTGCCTCGTTGACACCTGCATACAAGCTCGGTACGTTTTTGGCAGCGAGCGGTTTAAACTCGTTCGCCTCGAACGCATCGCGGATGACCCGAGCGATTTGCTTCGGCGTGTTCTTCGTCGCAAAGACAGCGTTGTTCTCGTGGACGACCGTCTGGGTTGGCACGATAATTTGCCTCGCCTGACGTTGCAGCGACTCGTCCACCGTCGCCACTTGGGTCTCGGATTGGACCGATTGATACTTCGGATGGTAATCCCAAAGGATGACCGTTTGGACGATGGACGTGACGATCAAGGTAAGCAAGACGAGCGATTTCACCAGCTCTGGCTTCGCCCAGAAACGTTTTCGTCCCATCAGTCATTCACCTCCACGATCGTATCGAACGGGATGGTGAAGTAAATCGTCGTCCCACGTCCAAACTCGCTCTCCGCCCAAATGTCGCCACCGTGGGCTGAAACGACTTCCTTGGCAATCGACAGACCGAGTCCGGTCCCGCCGATATTTCGCGCTCGGGCCTTGTCGACCCGATAGAACCGTTCAAAGATTTTCTTCAAGTTCGACTTCGGAATCCCGACACCTTCATCTTTGATGCCGATGACGAGACGTTTCGCCCGTAGCATCGTCCGGAACGTGATCGTCCCGCCTTCTGGCGAGAACTTGACCGCGTTCGTGATGATGTTGTCGATCACTTGCGTCATCTTATCTTGATCGGCGTGCACGTAGACGCGACGCTTCATGAGCTTCCGGCGGAACTGGATCGTTTCGCCTTTCGTCATCTCATGGCGCTCGATGATATCGTTGAAAAACTGGATGAAGTCGAACTTCACTTTTTGCATCGTATACTCTTTACTGTCCATCTTCGAGAGCTGGAGTAAGTCGTTGACGAGACGAATCATCCGTTCGGTCTCGTTTTGGGTCGTCTCTAGGAACCGTGGTGCGAGTTCATCGTCTTTGTACGCGCCTTCGGCGAGCACTTCGAGATAGCTCCGCATCGTCGTGAGCGGCGTCCGCAGCTCGTGGCTGACGTTGGCGACGAACTCACGGCGGTCTTGTTCGACTTGCTCTTGCTCGGTCACGTCATGCAAGACGACGATGAGACCAGTGATCGGACCGCTATGTTTTTGAATTGGTGAGAAGTAGGCGCGGACGAGGAACAATTCTTCGTCCGTACTGAGATCGATCAATTTCGCCGGCATCGTCCCATCTTCCGGGATGACGATCTCATCGTCAAACTCGAGCAGGCTCTGCAGGTTCGACCCCATCGCCTCTTCTTCGGCGACACCGATCATATCGCGGGCCTGGTCGTTCATGAGGATGACGCGGAGCGAACGGTCGGTCGCGACGACACCGTCCGACATGTTCTCTAATACACTTGTCAACCGGCGTCGTTCCGCCTCGGTCGTCGCGTTCGCTTCCATCAGTTCATCGGTCAGTTCGTTAAAGGCGTAAGCGAGTTGCCCGACCTCATCGTCGGAATAGACTTTAACTTTCCGCGAGAAGTTTCCTTTTCGCATCTCGACGGCTTGACGACGCATGTCCGCAATCGGCCGCGTGATCGTCCGTGACAGCAAAATTCCGAGGATGGACGTGATGATCAAGGCGATGAGCGTACCGGTCGCAAGGATCCTTGTCACTTGCTCCATCTGGTTGTAAATCGATTGCATCGACGCCTCGATATAGATCATCCCGGTCGTCGTCCCATCGACCTCGGATTTGATCGGGACGGCGACGACGCGCATCCGCTCGTTCGAGTCTTCATAGACGAGCGTCTCTTGCGCACCACTTGTCGCGAACGATTTTTGAATGAATGAACTCGCCGTCCGTTGTCCGACGAGGCTTTGGTTATTTTGGTTCGAAGTCGCCCGGACGACACTGTTCGTGTCGATAATTTGGACTTCGCGAATGTCGTCAGCTAGCGTCGTGCTCTCCGTAAACTCAGACAGCAGTTGATCCAGTACCTGGTTCAACTGCTGATCAGTAGTCGAGTCACCGCCGTTCGATGCGATCCCTTCACTGACGTTATAGCTCAGAAGGTTGGCCCGATCGACGAGCGACTGCGAGAAGTTGTTGATGTATTGTCGTTCGAGGGAGCGTACGAAGTACACTCCGATGACTTGCATCGCAACAAGGATGAGCAGCGCATAGATGACGACGAGCTTCCACTGGATTGATTTAAAGAAGTTCGTCCGTTTCATCGTTTAGTCTTCTTCTCCCGCTTTTAAATAGTACCCGACACCGCGACGCGTAATAATATACGTCGGCGTGCTCGGGCTGTCTTCGACCTTCTCCCGCAAACGGCGGACCGTCACGTCGACCGTACGCACGTCTCCGAAGTAGTCGTAACCCCATACCGTCTGGAGCAAATGCTCGCGCGTCATCACTTGGCCGATATTTTGGGCCAAGTAATGGATGAGCTCGAACTCACGGTGTGTCAGTTCAATCTTCTCTTCGCGTTTCGTGACCATGTATGAATCCGGATGAATCGTCAAGTCACCGATCACGATATCGTTCGCATTGGCGCCTTTCGCTTCAACGGCCGGTGCCGTCGCGTGACGACGCATGTTCGCTTTGACGCGGGCCAATAGCTCGCGTGAGCTGAACGGCTTCGTGACGTAGTCGTCGGCGCCGAGTTCGAGACCGAGCACTTTGTCAATCTCTGAATCTTTCGCCGTCAACATGATGATCGGCATATCATACTTCTTACGCACTTCACGACACACTTCCATGCCGTCTTTGAGCGGGAGCATGATGTCGAGCAAGATCAAATCCGGTTTGACCTCCTCGACTTTCACGAGTGCCTCTTCCCCGTCATACGCGACGTGGACGACATAGCCCTCTTTTTCAAGTTTAAACTTCAATATATCAGCGATTGGTTGTTCGTCATCTACCACTAAAATCGTACGATCCATTCAGTAAGTCCTCCTCTTATCGTTAAACGTACATGCCTACATTGTAACTCTTTTTCTATAGGTTAGAAAGTGTGGTCCATTTCCGTGGAAATAGACGACAGCTTATAAAAAAAGTACATCAAATGATTTTGATGTACGCTAGTAAAACTCAGATGTAGTTACTTTTGATCACTCGGAATCATGACAGGTTGTTTATGCGCACATTCCCAAGTGATTAATGTCGTGCTGTCTCGTACGCCTTTATTTTGAATCGTTTCTAAGATGGAATAAAGAGATTGGGTAGTGTTACCTGAAAATGCACGATGTAATTCTGAAGAATCAATGAACGGATCACCTGGGCATTCCAGTACGCCGTCGGTCACTAATAAAATTCGACTTCTCCCAGACCTGAGTTCCCGTACCCCACTGCTATAGCATGGAATCTGCTGACTGAACGTATTTACTTTGCCAATCCATTCATAGAATTGCCTCTGATTTAGCTGGTATTGATTCAAGTTTACAAGTTCGTCATGAAATAAAAAGCAGACACAGTCTCCAACGGAAAGCCACCATATGTATTTGTCTTTACGGACTACAAGTAAACAGGCAGTCTCCCCTTTTAATATTTCACACTTTATCAGAAATTCAGGTGATTGTAACAGTTGTAGAATGTGATTTTCAATCTTTGAAAAATAGGTTCTTGTAATTGATTGATTTAACAGATGTATCAGCGAATTTTCGTTGGCATTCAGTAAATCAATCAACGCTTCAGCACTATCTGCTGATTGATGTGCATCCAAAATCATTGCTAATTCCCAATCTTGCTCTTCGTTCGCCCAAACTAAACAACCATCTTCATTTTTGTATTGTCCTTTAGTTGAGTTGCCACCAAATCGTCCCACATGAACGTGATTGATTGACATGACATCAATTTGGTCTACGTAATGCGATTGAGCACCTGTCCAATGAAATTGATTCGGGATCGATCTCATAGACGTACCAACTCTAAGCCATGCCTCATTTGTTTGCAAAATCGAATGAGTGATTCGGATTGAAGCAGTGGTGCATCGTCCCAACCATAGACATCCATCGGCCCAAAATACGCTTCCGGGGTACCAGGGTAACGAGCAACCATGTGCATATGTAAATGAGGGACAGAATTCCCGGACACAAGCGTATAGACATGTTCCGCTCCCGCTACGTCTTTCAGGACTCGACTTAATTGCATCGTCATTACACCCCAAGCTTGGGCTTCTTGGACGGTCATATCAGCTAAAGAAGGTACATGTCTTTTCAAATCGATCATCAGATGACCTTTATAATTCGGCTTTCCTTCCCGATCAATATGACCCACATATAGCAAGTCATCTTCATAAATGGCTTGACCATCAGTCTGAATGACACCTCGATGTTTGTCGCAGATAAAGCAGTTATTCACATGTCTCGCCTCCTTTTGTGTGTTTCATTATGAAGGATGTTATCCACATTTACCCAAATAAAAAAGGAGAGAGTGCTCAATGTTTTGAACAATCTCTCCTTTAGTTTTTATACTGCGTAAATATCACGCAAGATGACCGTCTGTTCACGCGCCGGTCCGACCGAGAACGTCAACAGTTCGATGCCCGTCAACGCTTCGATCCGTTTGACGTAGCGCTGTGCGTTCACCGGCAAGTCTTCGAACTTGCGAACTCCTGTGATGTCTTCCGTCCAACCTGGGAGCTCTTCAAACACCGGCTCACACTTCTCGAGGACGCGGAAGTTCGGCGGGTACTCGTCGAGGAGCTTGCCTTCGTACTCGTATGCCGTACAAATTTTAAGCGTCTCAAGACCTGTCAACACGTCGATCGAGTTGAGGCACAGGTCGGTAATGCCGCTGACACGACGCGAATGGCGTACGACGACCGAGTCGAACCAACCGACACGGCGCGGACGTCCTGTCGTCGTACCGTACTCCTTACCGACTTCACGAATCGTGTGACCAATTTCGTCATCGAGCTGAGTCGGGAACGGGCCGTCTCCGACGCGTGACGTGTACGCTTTACAGACGCCGACGACGTGGTCGATTTTCGAAGGTCCGATTCCGGCACCGCTCGATACCCCGCCTGACGCCGCGTTCGACGATGTGACGAACGGGTACGTCCCGTGATCGATGTCTAACAGCACACCTTGCGCGCCTTCGAACAGGATTTTCTGTTCTTCGTCGAGCGCATCGTTCAACACGACCGATGTATCACACACGTACTTGGCAAACTGTTGGCCGTACGCATAGTATTCTTCAAAGATATCATCGAATTCGACCGCGTCGACTTCATACATCTTGACGAACATCCGGTTTTTGATTGCGAGGACCGTCTTCAGTTTCTCGGCGAACACTTCTTTGTCGAGCAGGTCAGCGATCCGGATCCCGATCCGTGCCGCTTTGTCCATGTAACAAGGGCCGATCCCTTTGAGTGTCGTCCCGACTTTCGCGTCACCTTTCGCATCTTCTTCAAGCTTGTCTTGAAGCTGGTGATACGGCAAGATGACGTGGGCCCGGTTTGAGATGCGGAGGTTGTCCGTGCTCACGCCGCGCTCATGTAAGTATGCAAGCTCTGTAATGAGTGACTTCGGGTTGACGACCATCCCGTTCCCGATGACACATGTCTTGTCCGAATAGAAGATCCCCGATGGAATCAAGTGAAGTTTATACTTCGTATCATTGAAGACGATCGTATGACCAGCGTTGTCTCCCCCTTGATAACGCGCGACGACGTCGGCTTGTTTAGACAAGAAATCGGTGATCTTCCCTTTTCCTTCATCGCCCCACTGCGTTCCCACTACGACTACTGATGACATAATGAATCCTCCTTGTAGATAAACGTTCTGTTCAAACCATTGGTAAGTGTACACTTGCCACTTCAGAAAGTCAACCTAATACCGAACGATAATTTTATGTATTACCCTTTCGTTCGTTATTGACTCACATTCAATTACTATTTCCCCGATTCTACAAAAAAACACCACCGATCTCACATCGGTGGTGCGAAAGCTTGCGTCTCCATGTTGACGAACTTGTTGTACTCTTTCCGGAACGAGAGTTTGACCGTCCCGGTCGGACCGTTACGCTGTTTGGCGATAATGATCTCAATCGTGTTGGCATCTTCACTCTCTTTATCGTAATAGTCGTCCCGGTACAAGAAGGCGACGATATCGGCATCTTGCTCGATTGCCCCGGATTCCCGGATATCCGACATCATCGGCCGTTTGTCTTGACGGCTCTCTACGCCACGCGAGAGCTGCGACAAGGCGATGACCGGTACTTGGAGTTCCCGGGCGATCGCTTTGAGCGTACGCGAGATCTCAGAGACTTCTTGTTGCCGGTTCTCGCCCGGCTTGCCGGTCCCGACAATGAGCTGCAAGTAGTCGATCATGATCATGCCGAGACCGTACTCTTGCTTCAAGCGGCGGCATTTGGCCCGAATCTCGTTGACGCGAAGACCTGGTGTATCGTCGATAAAGATACCGGCCTGTGATAACGACGACATCGCGAGCGATAGCCGTCCCCAGTCCTCAGACTCGAGTCGCCCGGTCCGCAGACGCTGCGCGTCGATATTGCCTTCCGCACAGAGCATCCGCATGACGAGTTGTTCGGCACCCATCTCAAGACTAAAGATGGCGACGTTCTCGCCCGTACGGACCGCGACGTTTTGCGAGATGTTGAGGGCGAAGGCCGTCTTCCCGACAGAAGGACGGGCGGCCACGATGATGAGGTCGTTACGCTGGAACCCGGCCGTCATCTTGTCGAGGTCGCTAAAGCCGGTCGCGATCCCCGTGATCTCACCACTCGATTGATGCAGCTTCTCGATCGTCGAATACGCATCCGACAAAACCGAACCGATCGAATGGAAACTCGATTGGCCTTTCCGTTGCGAAACTTTTAAAATGTTTCGCTCGGCATCAGATAGGACCGCATCGACTTCGTCTTGACGCTCGTATCCGTCCGAGACGATATTCGTCGCCGTCCGGATGAGACGCCGGAGCGCCGCCTTTTGATCGACGACGTTCAAATAGTACCCGATGTTCCCGATGGCAGGAACCGCCTCGGCGATTTCGGCCAAGTAGTTCAATCCACCGATCTCATCGAGGATTCCTTGTGATTGGAGCTCCGAACTGAGCGTGACCAAGTCGACGAGTTCCCCGCGGTCGTTGATCTTCAGCATCGCTTCGAAGATCCGTTGATGGCTGACACGATAAAAGTCGTCCGGGTCGACTCGTTCCGAGGCCGTGATCAGCCGGTCAGAATCGAGAATAACTGCCCCAAGGACGGCTTGTTCCGCCTCAACGCTATGTGGCGGAGTATTGACTTGAATCGCATCACTCATTCGTTTCTACCTCGCCTTCAAGCTTCTTGAACATGTACGTTTAACAGTGCCGTGACGTCATGGTGCAACTTCACGGGCACTTTTGTGAAACCGAGCGCTTTGATCGGATGTTCAAGTTCGATTTTACGCTTATCGATCTTGTAACCCATCCCTTTGAGCGCTTCACCGATTTGTTTGCTCGTTACCGAGCCGAAGACACGGCCGCCTTCGCCTGATTTCGTCTTGACGACGATCGTCTCTTTTTCAAGCTTGTCTTTCAACTGTTGCGCGGCTTTCAGCTCTTCTTCGGCTGCTTCCTCGGCACGGCGTTCTTTCGCTTGAAACGCCTTCAAGTTGCCTGGTGTCGCTTCGACTGCCAAGTTTTGCTTGAAGAGTACGTTTTTTGCGTAAGCATCGGCGACGTTTTTCACGTCCCCTGCCTGTCCTTGACCTTTAACATCTACTTTTAAAATGACTTTCATTCCGATTCCTCTCCCTCGTTTTCATCTGTCGTGTAATGATCGATCGCTTCTTTTAACAGCTGTTTCGCCTCGTCGCGACCCACGTTCAACTGCGTGGCCGCGTTCGTCAAGTGGCCGCCCCCGTCGAGCATCTCCATGATGACTTGAACGTTGACGTCACCGAGCGAACGGGCACTGATCCCGGTCCGACCGTCTGGCAAGATGGCGATGACGAACGAAGCCTTGACGCCTTCCATGTTCAGGAGTTGGTCCGCCGATTGGGCGATCAACACTTGATGATGGGCCTCGTCGTCTGAAGCGACCGCAATTGCCATACCGCCTGCATAAATGTCGGTATTCTCTAAAATATGCGACTGTTCGATATAAGAATCGAGGTCTTGCCGCATGAAATGTTGGACGAGCACGGTGTCCGCTCCTTGAATCCGGAGGAATGAAGCGGCATCAAACGTCCGCGACCCGGTCCGGAGCGTGAACCCTTTCGTATCGACCATGATTCCGGCAAGGAGCGACGTCGCCTCTAAAATCGACAGTTTGCGGGTACCCGCTTGATATTCAATCAACTCTGTCACGAGTTCACACGTCGACGACGCGTAAGGTTCCATGTAGACGAGCACCGGGTCCTCGATAAACTCTTCGCCGCGACGATGATGGTCGATGACGACGACTCGTTCGGCCCGGTCTAAAAGATCCCGTGAGATGACGAGTGAGGGACGATGCGTGTCGACGATGACGAGAAGTGTCTGGTCATCGATGAGCGGTTGCGCCTCAAACTCCGTCAAAAAGCGGCTGTACAAGTCTTCATCATTCTCGACTTCATGGACGAGCCGTTGAATCCCGACACTCGTCTCGCCGGCCGGGATGACGACGTACGCCTCACGACCGACAAACTCAGCGAGCTTCATGATTCCGATCGATGCGCCGAGCGAATCCATGTCCGGGTTTTTATGTCCCATGATGAGGACACGGCTCGACTCTCGAATCAAATCACGCATCGAGTTCGAGATGACGCGGGCACGTACCCGCGTCCGTTTCTCGGTCGGATTCGTCTTGCCGCCGAAGAAGCGGACTTTTCCGTTATGACGTTTGACGACGACTTGGTCACCACCGCGTCCGAGCCCTAAATCGAGGCTCGATTGGGACAAGTTTCCGAGTTCGGTCAGCGTCGTCTCGCCGCAGCCGATACCGATCGAGAGCGTGAGCGGAATTTTATGTTCCTTCGTCGCTTCCCGTACCTCATCAAGAATCGAGAAGCGATTGTTCTCGAGTTCCGAGAGCGTTCGTTCGTTCATGACGAGGAAAAACCGGTCGGCAGCCGTCCGCCGCATATAAATGTGATATTTTTGCGCCCACTGGTTCAAGAGAACGGTCACACGGCGGTTGATTTCGCTGCGGACCTGTTCATCGACGGCAGTCGACATCTCATCGTAGTTGTCTAAGTAGAGGACGCCGATCACTGTCTGCGTTTCAGAGTACTTCTGTTCAATCTCCGCCTCGTCCGTCATATCGAACAAGTACAGCGTTTGATATTCCTTATTGTACAGGACACGGTATACACGGTCCCCGACTTCAATCGTCGCCTCGTCCTCTTCCTCCTCGATCAACTCCGTAAAGGCCGAATGAATCGAGTCGATCGAGATGCCCAGTTCCATCTCAAGTTCAAAGATGAGTCGGGACTGTTCATTGAACCAACTGATGCGCCGGGTCTCATCGAATATTAGAATCCCGATCGGCATACTCGTGAGCGCTTCTTTGCCGACATCCTCAATCCGATGTGAGAGCGAGTGGACATAACGTTCCCACGCTTTGCGTTCTCGCCGGATCGTCACTTGCTGATACGTGAAGAAGATCAGCGTGCCCACGAACAGGGTGATTGCCGCCACAATGCTGTAGAACGCCAATCCTAACGAAACGAGCATTCCAATCACATACGGAATCGCGTAACGTGCGTATTGGTTCTTCACTGATGTTATTGCTTCACCACTGTGCATGTGTGCCTCCTAAAATGAGTGCCAAGCACTCATGATGTCTAAATGGTTTCTGCTCTATCATACCATATCTGCCGGTTTCACTTACACTCCTACGTGGAGACAGAAAACAAAAAAAAACGACTTACCCCAAAGGATAAGCCGTGTGTCAAACATTACTCTGCAACGTATGGAAGCAAAGCCATTTGACGTGAACGCTTGATAGCGACAGTAAGTGGACGTTGGTATTTCGCTGAAGTACCAGTCACACGACGTGGAAGAATTTTCCCACGCTCTGAAACGAAGCGCTTGAGCAATTCTACGTCTTTATAATCGATATGAGTGATGTTGTTCGACGTAAAGAAACATACTTTACGACGACGACGACCTCCTGGACGACGTGCCATGTGAAGACCTCCTTTATTAGTTTAGTTTCGAATCGACGCGATCAAAATGGTAGATCGTCATCCGATAAGTCGATTTTGCCGCCACCCGAGAACGGATCTGCTTCAAAACCTTTGTTTGAAGATTGGTTTGAAGATTGGTTTGAGGACTGAGATGAAGTCGAAGAAGCGGCTGCGCCCCATCCTGATCCACTTGACTCACCACCACCGAAAACATCTCCCGCTGGTGCTGTATCACGTTGCGCTGAGGCACCGCGTGGTTCAAGGAAGCGTACGCTATCTGCTACGACTTCTGCCCGGTAACGACGTTGGCCATCTTGACCCTCGTAACTACTGATTTGAAGGCGACCGTCTACGCCGGCCATGCTGCCTTTTTTCAAATATTGCGCCACGTTCTCTGCTTGTTTGCGCCAAACGACACAATCAATAAAGTCCGCCTCACGCTTCCCATCTTGTCCAGTAAATGGACGATCGCAAGCGAGAGTGAAGCGAGTTACGGCGATTCCGCTCTGCGTATAACGCATTTCTGGATCGCGTGTCAATCGACCAACTAACACAACTCGGTTAATCATCTCAAAGCTCCCCTTTCACAATATGAAGCGTCAAGAATCAACGCTCATCTTTAGTTGTCATTTGACGGACAACGTCATCAGAGATCTTCATGAGACGCTCTGTTTCTTGGATCGCTTTAGGTTCAGCAGTGATGCTAAGAAGAACGTAGTATCCTTCGCGCATTTTGTTGATCTCGTAAGCGAAACGACGTTTACCCATATCTGTTGTTTTTTCAACAGTACCTCCGTTGTCAGTGATGACGTTGTTAAAACGTTCAATCAACGCTTTTTTAGCTTCCTCATCAACTGATGGACGGATAATGTAAAGTAGTTCATATTTACGCATTATCTTTCACCTCCTCTTGGACTAGCGGCTCCTACCGGTTGCAGGAGCAAGGAGCAAACAATTGTTTTACTCACGTCATAATATACTATCAAACTTATTTGCATTTTACAATACGTTTCAAGGAAATGTCTTAAACGTTGAAGCGGAACGTGACTACGTCGCCATCTTCGAACACATATTCTTTACCTTCTGAACGCAACTTGCCTTGTTCTTTGACGAGCGTCATGTTGCCGGCAGCCGACAAGTCTTCGTACGAGACGACTTCGGCCCGGATGAATCCACGCTCAAAGTCCGAGTGGATGACGCCGGCACACTGAGGAGCCTTCATCCCTTGTTTGAACGTCCAAGCACGGACTTCTTTCTCACCTGCCGTGAAGTATGTGGCGAGACCAAGCGTCGAGTACGCGGCATGGATCAGTTGATCGAGGCCAGACTCTTCGATCCCGAGGTCTTGCAAGAACTCGAGGCGCTCTTCTGGCTCAAGCTCAGAGATCTCTTCCTCGATGCGCGCGCAGATGACGATCACTTTCGCATCTTCCGTCGCGGCGTGTTCACGTACGGCTTGCACATACTTGTTATTGTCCGAGTCTGCGACTTCGTCTTCGCTCACGTTCGCGACATAAAGCATCGGTTTCATCGTCAACAGTTGGAAGTGTTTGACGATCGCGAGTTGGTCTTCCGTCAATTCTGCTACACGGGCCGGGCGCTCTGATTCGAGGACCGCTTGGACAATCTCGAGTGCTTCAAGTTCTTGCGCGGCCCCTTTATCTTTTGACTTCACCATTTTTTGAACGCGCGTGATGCGCTTGTCGACAAGTTCAAGGTCCGCCAAGATGAGCTCGAGGTTGATTGTCGTGATGTCATCGATCGGCGATACTTTACCGGCGACGTGGGTGATGTTGTCATCTTCAAAACAACGGACGACTTGGCAAATCGCGTCCACTTCACGGATGTTGGCCAGGAACTTGTTCCCGAGCCCTTCTCCTTTTGATGCTCCTTTGACGATTCCGGCGATATCTGTAAATTCGAACGCTGTCGGTACCGTCTTCTTCGGTTTGACGAGTTCCGTCAACCGGTCCAGACGCGCGTCCGGTACTTCGACGACTCCGACGTTCGGGTCGATTGTAGCAAACGGATAGTTGGCCGCTTCTACACCTGCTTGCGTGATGGCGTTAAATAATGTCGATTTCCCGACGTTCGGTAACCCGACGATTCCTGCTGTTAATCCCACTTATATTTCCTCCTCATCCGGCGTTTCCCGGGAAATGTTGATCCGTCTGTGGAGTGGGTACGTTCAGTACACCACACCGTCACATCCTTCACAATTATAGATAGTCCTCGATTAAACCGCAACTCACGGTTGCAACATAGAGAAGAACGCCACTTATTCAGCGGCGTTCTCTTGTTTAAGCACTTTTTTCAAACGTTTGTCAAAGTCACGTCGCGGCATTAAGACGCTCGCTCCGCAGCCTTGACATTTGATGCGGATGTCCATCCCGACACGTGTGACTTGCCAACGGTTCGTTTGACAAGCGTGCGGTTTCTTCATCTCTACAAAATCGTTTAACTCATACGATTTAGCCTGCATTTTCGGGCGCTCCTTTAGTCGAAGTGGTTGGAGACATCATGACCGTGCGCGGATATGGAATTTCAATCCCGCGCTCATCAAGTCCGGCCTTCAACTCTTTATGCAAAATCCGGCCTGCCGCGAAATGTTGCGTCGGCGGCACTTCGGCCATAAGACGGTACACGACTTCCGAGGGTCCGAGCGACTGCACACCGGCGAGTGTGATCGGTTCGATGAACAGATCGTGATACTTTTCTTCGACCGCCTTCGCGATTTCTTTCAGCGCTTTCTCGACCCGTTCCGTCTCTTCCTCATAAGCGACCCCGATATCGACGACAGCGACGCTATTCTCAAGCGAGTAGTTCGTCACTTGCATGATCTGGCCGTTCGGAATGATCGTCACTTGTCCGTTCAATCCTTTAAGTTTCGTCGTCCGGATGCCAACTTCGATGACGGTCCCGTCGACTTGTTGGTTCAAGTTCACATAGTCCCCGTTCTTGTACTGGTTCTCAAAAATAATGAACGCGCCTGTGATGACGTCTTTGACCAAGTTTTGGGCACCGAACGAGATGGCGAGACCCGCGACCCCGGCCGATGCGATCAAACCAGCGATATTGACCCCGAATTGACCGAGTACGGTCAAAATCATAATGAGCCCAATCACATAACGGATCGTGTTTTGCGCCAGTTTCAAAAGCGTTTCATTTTGCCGTTGCGCCACAATGTTATCTTCATGGATTTTACGTAACGTGAAAACGCGCTGGACCATCGACGTTAATATTCTTGTCGCCGCATACAACGCCACGATGATGAGCACGACCCCGGTCAGCTTAATCCCAAGAGCGATCCACATCTCTGTATCTTGAAAATACGCGACGAAGCGGTTGACGTTATTAATCGTCTCGTCAGCCACCGTACTTAAATCTGTTTCTGTATTCTGTGAAGCCATGTTGTCACCTCTAAAGTCATATATTCTAACCCATCAAACCATAATTGATGACTTTTCTCAAACCCTACATCCGGACGTTATAAGTTTCTTCGTTCCGGGAATGGGTTAATACGATATCCTTCCACAATTGCAACTAGATCCCAAACAGCTTAGAAGAGAGGATGAGATTCATGCCGTTTCGCCTAAAACCTCATAAACCATACTCTTTCTTCATCGAACATACTGAACGGAGTGGATCCAAACTTTTTGCTGACCAGCTTCATGAACAGTTGGCGAGCGAGACACACCGTCCGATCGTTCTCGTCTGCATCGGATCCGACCGTTCGACCGGAGATTCGCTCGGTCCCCTCGTCGGTACGTTTCTCGAGGAAAAAATGGTTCGGAACTTGCACGTCTACGGGACACTCACGAAACCGGTCCATGCCTTAAACCTAGTAGAAACGCTCCATGAGATTCAGACACGCTTTCACCGTCCGCTCATCATCGCCATCGATGCCTGCCTCGGCCGCTTATCGAGCGTCGGTTACGTCTTCTTCTCGGAAGGCCCGCTCGCACCGGGAGCTGGCGTTCAAAAAGAACTCCCATCGGTCGGCGAATACAACATCAAGGCGGTCGTCAACGTGAGCGGCTTCATGGAGATGATGATTCTACAAAACACGCGTCTCCACCTCGTTTACGAACTGGCGCGCTTCGTCACCGCCGGATTCGTCGAATTCGATTCACGAATCGGAAACATCCACCATGAAGAGGCCGCGTTCACAAGACTTCGTCAATCACGTGACGAATCAAAATCTTGAGGTGACAAAAGCGTCAACAAATGTTCCAAGTCTTCCTGCGAAAAATATTTCAACTCGAGGACGCCGCCTTTTCGACGTGACCGAATCGAGACATCCATTTGAAGACGTTCCGCAAGCACGGCCTCGACGGCTTCGACGTCTGACTCTGAGCGTTTGAGCGTCTTTTTTTCTGTGCGCTCTTTTTGCAAATGGCGCTCGAGCCGGCGGACCGTCCACTGCTCAGCAATGACACGTCGCGCGATTTGTTCCATCGCCGCCTCCGACTTCATGCCGGTGATGGCACGGGCATGACCCATCGTCAGTTCCCCGACCATGACCGCGTGTTGGACCGCGCTCGGCAGTCTCAGGAGCCGGAGGCTGTTCGTCACATGGCTCCGGCTCTTCCCGACACGTTCGGCGAGCTGTTGTTGCGTCAGCCCTAATGTCTGCATGAGTTGCTCATAGGCGAGCGCTTCTTCGATCGCGTTCAAATCAGCCCGTTGGATGTTCTCGATGAGCGCGAGCTCCATGACCCGATCCGAGTCGGCCGTCACGACGAGCGCGGGAATGTCTTCTTTTCCGGCAAGTCGCGCCGCCTGATAGCGCCGCTCGCCGGCGATGATCTCATAATAGCCGCTCGCCTTACGGACGACGATGGGCTGTAAGACACCGTACCGTTCAATCGATTGTCGCAGCTCTTCTAGCTTCTCGGCTTCGAATTGCTTCCTTGGTTGGTTCGGGTTGGGACGGATAAATTTGAGCGCTAACTTTTCCATCGTGACGCCTCCTTGTTTATGATTTATAAAAAAAGCACGAGCTCACTTTTGTGGCCGCGCTTTTGGGATTCGGATTCGAATTTCAACAAACTCTTCTTCATCGACTTCTTCGGTTTGAACTTCGATACCGGTTTTCCCGATCAAATCAATCGAGTCACGGATCGTGTTGATCGCGATTCGAGTGTCTCGGGCAAAACTTTTCGTCCGCCGGCGTTGCTTCTTCGGTTTCCGTTTTTCTTCTTCAATCGGTGTCGTCAAGAACGCGACACGCTGTTCCGTCTCTTTGACGTTATAGTCTTCTTCAAGGATCTCCGTGAGTACTTGAATTTGCAGCAACTCTTCTTTGAGCGGCAAGAGCGCCCGGGCATGTCGTTCGTTGATTTGACGGTCACGTAAACATTGTTTGACGTCGTTCGGCAGCTTCAAGAGGCGTAACTTGTTCGCGATTGTCGACTGGCTCTTACCAAGGCTCTTCGCGAGCGCATCTTGCGTCAACTGTTTCATCGACAACAACCGGTCATACGCTTCCGCTTCTTCAATCGGGCTAAGCTGTTCGCGTTGTAAGTTTTCGATGAGCGCCAAGGCGGCCGTTGTATCGTCATCCATGTCACGGACGATAGCCGGAATGACGGACCATCCTAACGATTTGACCGCACGAAAACGACGCTCCCCAGCGATGATCTCATAGCGGCCCCCTTCCGCCTTACGAACAACGATCGGCTGAAGCAATCCGTGCTCTTCGATCGTGACGGCCAACTCTTCAATCTTAGCCGGTTCAAATACTTTACGCGGTTGATAACGGTTTGGAAGAAGTAATGCTAAAGCGATTTCTTGGACCGTGTCGTTCGGTTTAACTTGCGTCATTTCCGTGACGGCCACTTCTTGACGACTTCCGAACAGTTTAGCAAATGTTTTCTTCAACGTCGGCACCCCTTTATGTAAAAAATAAGCAGATTCCACCACTGGAATCTGCTTTTAGTTTCACGTGAAACAAGAATACTCAGATTAGCGGCTCTTTCGCCGGCGTTCCCGCTTTACGCGGATATTTCCCGGGCGTTTTACGTAATTTATCTACAATTACGATATTACGCTCACTCATCTCTCCTGGCAATAGGAACTGGTGTGTCGCTTTTACTTTCCCACCGAGCACCGCCAAGGCATTTTTCGCGTCCACAAGTTCATCGGAAACTTTCGCGGCTTTGAGCGCCACGAACGTTCCGCCGACTTTTGCGAGCGGTAGACAGTACTCGGCGAGCACCGTCATCCGCGCGACGGCACGGGCCGTCACGACATCAAATTGCTCACGGAATTTTTTATTTTTCCCGAACTCTTCGGCGCGTCCATGGTGGAACGCGACGCCATCTAGCTCGAGAGCGAGGGCGAGTTCGTTCAAGAACGTGATGCGCTTGTTGAGCGAATCGACAATCGTCACATGTAAGTGCGGGAACAAGATTTTGAGCGGTAAGCTCGGGAATCCTGCCCCGGCGCCGACGTCACATACCGTCTCGACGGTCGTGAAGTCGAAATGAAACGCAGCGCTCAGCGAATCGTAGAAATGCTTCAAATAGACTTCTTCTTTATCCGTGATTGCCGTCAAATTCATCTTCTCGTTCCATTCGACGAGCATCTCGAAATACCGTTCGAACTGGGCGAGTTGTTTCTCGCTCAGTTCGAACCCTTCTGCCTGTAAGGCTTCAATAAATTGGGATTGATTCATCGTTTCACTCCACCGTTGCGTATTGTCCCTGCTCGATATAGACAAGAAGAATCGATACGTCGGCCGGGTTCACCCCGGAAATACGTGACGCTTGTCCAATCGAGAGCGGACGAACTTGTTTCAATTTTTGTTGTGCTTCCGTCGCAAGACCACTGATCGCGTCATAGTCGAGCTTCTCAGGGATGCGCTTCTCTTCCATACGACGCATTTTTTCGACTTGCTCGAGCTGTTTCGAGATGTATCCTTCATATTTCACTTGAATCTCGACTTGTTCAGCCACTTCGAACGGCACTTCGACCGGAGCCGGTGCAAACCGCGTCAGCGTCGCGTACGTCACTTCGGGCCGCTTCAACAAGATGTTGGCATGTGTTGCTTCTTTGAGCGGGTTCGCCCCGACTTCTTCCAAAATCGCATTCACTTCAGCCGACGGTTTGATTACGAGCGACTGGAGCCGCTTCACTTCCGCAGCGATGGCTGTACGTTTGTCTTCAAGATTTGCATGGCGCTCAGCCGACAACAAACCGACTTCGTGTCCGATGTCGCTGAGGCGAAGATCGGCGTTATCGTGGCGAAGGAGCAAGCGATATTCGGCACGTGACGTCAGCAGACGGTACGGCTCGTTCGTCCCTTTCGTCACGAGGTCGTCGATCAAGACACCGATATACGCTTGCGACCGGTCCAAGATGACCGGGTCTTTCCCGAGCACTTTGCAGGCGGCGTTCATACCGGCCATGATACCTTGCCCGGCTGCCTCCTCGTATCCGCTCGTCCCGTTGATCTGCCCAGCCGTGAACAGACCGCTGACCGTCTTCGTTTCGAGTGTCGGCCAAAGTTGCGTCGGTACGACCGCGTCGTATTCGATCGCGTAACCAGGGCGCATCATCTCTGAGTTCTCAAGACCCGGGATCGTCCGGAGCATCTGGTGCTGGACGTCTTCCGGCATGCTCGTCGAGAAGCCTTGGACGTAGATTTCTTCCGTGTCGCGGCCTTCTGGCTCGAGGAAGATTTGATGACGCGGCTTGTCGTTGAAACGAACGACCTTATCTTCGATCGACGGACAGTAGCGTGGCCCTGTCCCTTTGATCGCGCCCGAATACATCGGCGAACGATGCAAGTTCTCGTCGATCAACTGGTGCGTCCGCTCACTCGTATACGTGAGCCAGCACGGGATCTGTTCGATTGGATTGAGGTCAGTCGACGTGTAAGAGAAGAGTGACGGGTTCTCATCCCCTGGCTGAATCTCCGTTTTCGAGTAATCGATCGTCTTCCCGTCGATTCGCGGCGGCGTACCCGTTTTGAAACGAACAAGTTCAAGCCCGAGCTCTTCGAGATGCTTCGACAGCTCGACAGAAGGCATTTGGTTGTTCGGACCGCTCTCGTAAGACAGTTCTCCGATGATGATCTGTCCGCGCATGAACGTACCGGTCGTGACGATGACCGCGTTCGCTCGATACTCCGAGCCTGTGTTCGTGATGACGCCGCGCACTTGCCCGTCTTCGACGATGAGTCGCTCGACGAGTGCTTGGCGAAGCAATAGGTTCGGTTCGTCTTCAAGCACTTTCTTCATGTGATTTTGATATTGGAATTTGTCTGCTTGCGCCCGTAACGCACGCACCGCTGGACCTTTTGATGTGTTGAGCATTTTCATTTGAATATATGTCGCGTCAATCGCTTTCGCCATCTCGCCTCCGAGGGCATCGATTTCACGAACGACGATCCCTTTAGCGGGACCTCCGATCGACGGATTGCAATACATAAACCCGACCATGTCCGGGTTCATCGTGAGCATCGCTGTCTTCGCGCCCATGCGCGCCGACGCAAGTGCCGCTTCGATCCCCGCGTGACCGGCTCCGATGACGATGACGTCAAACTCGCCTGCCGTGTAAGCCATAGTGTTTCCTCCTTCTTATTTCCCAAGACAAAACTGTGAAAACAGTTGATCGATCAAACTTTCCTGAACTGTGTCCCCATTGATTTCCCCGAGCGTATCCCACGCCCGACGTAAATCAATTTGGACCATGTCAATCGGCATGTTCATGCCGGCGCTACCGAGCGCCTCATCGATTTGCTCGATCGTCCGTTTGATGAGTTGAATGTGTCGTGCGTTCGAGATATATGTCATATCTTGCGATTCGACGCCTTTGGCAAAGAACAAGTTCGAAATCGCCTTTTCAAGCGCATCGATCCCTTCTTCCAATAATAGCGATGTAGCCACAATCGGGCGTCCCGCCGCTAATTTCTCTAGCTTAGAAGAATCCATGTTTTGTGGCAAGTCCGTCTTGTTGATGATGATGATCGCATTCATGCCGGCAATCGCCTCGAATAGCGCCTCATCTTCGACCGTCAAGCCCTCATGACCGTTCAAGACGAGCAAGATGAGATCGGCGCCCGCAAGCGCCTTCCGCGATTTTTCAACACCGATCCGTTCGACGATGTCTTCCGTCTCGCGAATCCCGGCCGTATCAATCAGCTTGAGCGGAACGCCTTTGACGTTCACGTACTCTTCGATCGTGTCGCGCGTCGTTCCCGCGATTTCTGTGACGATCGCCTTCGTTTCCTGGACGAGCGTGTTGAGCAGCGAGGACTTGCCGACGTTCGGCCGTCCGATGATCGCTGTCGCGAGACCTTCACGCAAAATTTTTCCTTGGCGAGCCGTTTCGAGCAGTTGTTCGAGCACACGTTTCACTTCGCCCGCTTTCTCTTCGACGATCGCTTGCGTCATCTCTTCAGCATCGTACTCTGGGTAATCGATATTGACCTCGACGGCTGCGATCGTTTCAAGCAACAGTTGACGCAAATCGCGGACGAGCCGTGACAAACGACCTTCCATCTGTGACATCGCCACGGTCATGGCGCGGTCGGTCTTCGCCCGAATCAAATCCATGACCGCTTCTGCTTGTGATAAGTCGATGCGGCCATTCAAAAAGGCGCGCTTCGTGAACTCGCCTGGTTCTGCCAATCGAATGTTCGGTTGTTCGAGGATCAGCTCGAGGACACGATTGACCGCGACGATTCCTCCGTGACAGTTGATTTCGACGACGTCTTCTCGCGTGAACGTCTTCGGCGCCCGCATGACGCTGACCATCACTTCATCGATGACCTCGTCTGTGCCAGGCCGTTTCAGTTTTCCGTAATGGATCGTGTGCGAGTCCACTTCCGTCAAGTCTTTGCCCGCGAACACGTTCGCCGTCGTCTCGACAGCCTTATCACCGGACAAACGGACGATTCCGATTGCCCCTTCACCCATCGGCGTCGAAATGGCTGTAATCGTGTCAAACTCTAGCATAATCTTCCCCTCCCATACTTCAAACATCTTTATCTATCATATGCATAACGCACCTACTATACACGATATTTAGCTCGAACGAAAGGGTCCGACCTTTCCATCACGAGTTGCTTTTTCAGCTTTTACTTTTGTACAATAGCGGAATATATTTCCAAAGGAGGCACGACGGAATGAGACAACTTGAGGCCATTTCTAAACTGACGGACGTGTTACAGCAAGACGAAGCCGTTCAAGCGATTTTTCTTAAAGGATCGTTTGGACGTGGGGAAGGCGATGAACATTCGGACGTCGACCTTTATGTCATGGTCGCCCCGGAGAAGGTCGCTGACTTTTTAAGCCGACGGCGCCAGCACTTGTCGGCGTACCGTCCAATCTTGCTCGAGGACGACATCGACATCGTCGCCCCGCAACTGATTGTCGTCTACGATAATTTCTTACACGTCGACTTGTTCACCGTCACGTCGGAGACGTTGAACGGACACGACGAAATTATGGTGCTGTTCGACCCCGGCAACCGGCTTGAACATCATCCCCGTTCGCTCACCTTGGCTACAGATGACTTATACGGGCACGCCTTCGATACGATTTGGTTTTTCTTTCAATATACGAAAGCACGCGACCGCGGAAACGACATTTGGGCCGTCGAGATGTTGCGCCAAGGGATGAACCATTTCGCCTACGTCCTTGCAGCCCATTACGAGCCGCACCGTAGCGTCCTCGGGTTGAAAGACGTGGCTGCACGTGCCCACATTGATTTGCGTGCGTGGTATGAGTCGTTGACCCCGACAAAACATGCCACGGCAGCGCGACTGTATATCGCTCGCCTAGAGGAGGAGCGTCGATTTTTGGAGACGATCGAAGGGTTCGCAACAATCCGACCGTTTTTCATAAATTTGCTCCAACGCGAAAAGAGCCGCCTGTAAAATCAGGCGGCTCTTCGTTCATACGTGCTGGCGTCTTGCAGACCGAAGCGTGAAATAGAGTACTAATTCGATGAGACCGACGGCAATTAAAAAGCCCCCGAACAATTGAAACAAGACGAGTAAGCTGTCGAACGGGTTCGCCAGCATGAGTAGTCCGATCCCGATCCACAACAAGCTGCTCAATAGAAAGAACATCCACCGATTCGCAATCGTCTTGCGAAAACCAACGGCTTGAATGAGCCGGATGAGCCCGCCAAACAAGAACAAGAAACCGATGAAGAGCGGTAAGAGGCTGGCTAACGTTTCAGCGAAGAAAAAGACGATTAAGGCAATCAAGATATAGACGATCCCCATAAAGAACGATGGCGGCAACCCATCTTTTCGTTGGCGAAGACCTTGGAACAACACCCAAAGACCGAGTACAGCAAAATAACCGGCGACGAGATAAACGATGACGTCAAAGAAAAAGCGCGGATTAAATAAAATCAGTAACCCGATCACCAAATAAATACCGGCTTGGACTAACGTCGAACGTTCAAGCCGTTTGATCAGCGTCTCCATTAGGAATGCTCCCTTCTTGGTTCAGATAATTGGTCTTTAATCCTATTCCCGTATTTTATCCACAATACTTCTCTTGTCACAAAAAAAGGCTGTGGATTATTTATCCACAGCCTCAACGTTTATTTGCGTTTTTTCTTTTTGTTCTGTTTTTCTTCTTCTGCGAGTACCGCGCGCTCTGCTTCTTTCGCAGCGATTTTCGCTTCAGCTTGAACTTTCATCTTCTCACGCATCGGCAACATGATTGCCATCGTCACGATGATTGAGATGATGTAACCGACGACCCAGTACATCGAGAGGGCTGCCGGGAGGGTGATCGACATGACGAAGATCATGACCGGGAAGATATAAAGCATCATCTTCAACTGCGGGTTTTGTTCTTGCCCCGCCATTGAGATTTTTTGTTGGGCATACGTCAAGATCGCAGCAAGGATCGGCAAGATGAACGTCGGATCCGGCGCACCAAGGTCGAACCAAAGGAAACTTGCTTCAAAGATTTCAGGTGTCCGACGAATCGCATCATAGAATGCGAACAAGATCGGCATTTGAATCAAGATTGGCAAACACCCTGCGAGCGGGTTGATTTGGTAGTCTTGATACATCTTCATCATTTCTTCTTGCAGTTTACGCTGTGTCTCTTGGTCTTTCGAGCTATACTTCTCACGAAGCTTGAGCATTTCCGGCTGCAACACTTGCATCGCACCCATACTCTTCGTTTGCTTGATCATGAGCGGTAAGATCAAGAGGCGGACGATGATCGTCGCAACGATGATTGAAAAACCGTACTGCCAAGTGCCGCCGATTAAATAAGCCGCTTCTTTTAACAACCATGCTAGTGGCCATACAAAGTATTTAGACCAGAAGCCTTCCGTTTCAGCCGTGATTGGCTCTCCTTGGATTGTCGATGGATCGACACATCCGGCCATCAACAAGATGACACCAGTCATGACGGCCAATAATCCTAATTTCAGGTTTTTGCTCATAATTCCTCCTACGCTTTCTGTATCGATTCTTTTAGTTGCGTCACACGTCTATCGGTCAATCCTAATTAGTTCGCGTTATATATGAAAGAACGAGCTCGGATTGTTATGATCGATCGACTTGTCTCTGTTGCCATACTTTAGCCCGTTTGAACACATGTTTCAAACTCTCCGTCACTTCATCTTGCGAGAGCGACGTCGCTGGTTTACGAGCGATGATGACATAATTATGCGGAGCCACGTTCGGTTCGAGCAAGCGAAGCGATTCACGCATCAATCGTTTCATTCGGTTTCGTTCCACTGCGTTCCCTAACTTTTTGCTGACAGAAAGTCCAACCCGGAAATGCGCTTGATCCGCCTTCTGCGTGTAGACGACAAACTGACGATTAGCCACGGAGCGTCCTTCACGAAACACCGCTTGGAACTCTTCATTCTTTTGGAGGCGGTATTCTTTTTTCAAAATTCTCACTCCATCCTTCGCTTCAAAAATCGTCACCTAACATCATATCATATCCCATTCGTTTCAACGAGTGAGAATCGATTTTTTCCGTTCAATTCTGTGACGATAAAAAAAGATTGCCCGAGGATCAGTTCCCCGGGCAATCTTTTGATCTTTATTAGACAGTCAAGGCTTTGCGGCCTTTACGACGACGAGCAGCAAGAATGTTGCGGCCGTTTTTAGTCGCCATACGCGAACGGAATCCGTGAACTTTTTTACGCTTACGGTTGTTAGGATTAAAAGTTGGTTTCATGGTTAAAGCACCTCCTCAAGGTTAACGCTCTATTAGCAAGTTATAGTTTCATTTAAGGCAGTCTTTAAGATTATATAAACTGTTCTACCGATTGTCAATGGCATTTCAAGAGGTTTTCGAATCGGGCACGAATAGTTGGCAGCGATGGACTTGATCTCCCCAGCTAGACTGATCAGGCTAGACATCGATAAAATAGGGGACTAAACGAGACGCAACCTTTACATTTAAGCCGTCATTCCTTTACAAATAGCTTGATAAAGCCATTTTATCCACATATCCACCTAGTTATCCACACTTATATGTGTATAACTCCGTCTTTTTCAACAATTGTAGCGTGCGGTTTCTTAAAATTCCACTTTCTTCTCTTACAAAAACAATACGTTATTTTCTTTCTCCCTCTTTTGTGTATAACTTTTTCATGACGGCTCGTTCACTTTAAGTTTATCCACAACATATCCACAGCTTATCCACACTGTCCACAGCATGTGGATAAGTGCCTGTGGATTGTTTTTTAAATCTGTGGATAAATGTCAAAAACCGTTGCCACGTCTATTTTATTTTGCTAAACTAAATGTGCACAACTCGTGGATGATATTTCATCAATTCCGAGATATACACAGCCTGTGGATAACTGTTATCCCCATAGTTAACACCTTGTGGATAACGTTATCCACAGTTTTTGTTTCCTGGGGATAAGCCTAGTTTCTACTATAAGAATAGTGAATGTGTATATCATGTGAATAAGTTTCGCCAATATGTGAGTAAAGGAGGTCTTTCATTGAAAAATGCTCGCGAGATTTGGAGAAATGTTTTATCTCTAATCGACGAAGAAGAACGAACACCAAAAGCTAGCTTTGACATGTGGTTGAAGTCAACGGAAGGAATTTCATTGATGGGAACGACACTCGTCGTATCCGCCCCCGCTAGTTTCATTGTCACTTGGCTCGAACGTCAGTACTTGTCATTACTGCAAGATACGGTTGAGGAAGTGACGAACAATCGACTTGAGATTCATTTTATCGAGGAGTCGCAAGCGCACAAGTATGCTCCTGCAGAGGGATCAAAAGAAGCGATTGCCGCTACAGAAACGAGAGAGCAGCCGGTTCCAGTACGATCAAAAGAGGAAGGGAACCTCGGTCAATTAAACGATAAGTATATCTTTGAAACGTTCGTCATCGGTTCGGGCAACCGGTTTGCCCACGCTGCCTCACTGGCTGTGGCCGAAGCGCCTGCGAGAGCTTACAACCCGCTCTTCATCTATGGGGGAGTCGGACTTGGAAAGACACACTTGATGCATGCGATCGGTCATTACGTGAAAGGGCAGAAGCCAGGCGCACGAATCGCCTACGTTTCGTCGGAAAAGTTTACAAACGAGTTCATTAACTCAATCCGCGACAATAAGACAGAGGAGTTCCGTAACCGTTACCGGAACATCGATGTTCTATTAATAGATGACATTCAGTTCTTGGCCGGGAAAGAACAGACGCAAGAAGAGTTCTTCCACACGTTCAATGCGCTCCATAACGATCAAAAACAAATCGTCATCTCGAGCGATCGGCCGCCTAAAGAGATTCCGACGTTAGAAGATCGTCTCCGGTCTCGGTTCGAATGGGGACTGATAACGGATATCACGCCGCCTGACCTCGAGACGCGGATCGCGATTTTACGGAAGAAAGCGACGGCTGAAGGGCTTGATATCGCCAATGATGTCATGCTATATATCGCGAATCAAATCGACACGAACATTCGTGAGCTTGAAGGCGCACTTACCCGCGTCGTCGCCTATGCGAAGCTCGTCGCCCGGCCGATTGACCCTGATGTCGCTGCCGAAGCGCTCCACAACATCATGCCGGTGCAAGAGGCGAAGAAGATTGTCATCCGTGACATCCAAGAGATCGTCGGTCATCACTTCAATATCGAGGTCGATGAGCTCAAAGCGAAAAAACGGACGAAGACGCTCGCTTTCCCGAGACAGATCGCGATGTATTTATCACGCGAGATGACCGAGAGCTCACTCCCTAAAATCGGGGAAGAGTTCGGTGGGCGGGATCACACGACAGTTATCCACGCGCATGAGAAGATTAGCACGTTACTCAAGCATGATCCGGAGATGCAAGAGACGATTCAAACATTGAAGAAGGCGTTGTCGTAACCGTCTCATTCCTCCTGTGGATATCCTGTGGATAAACAAGCCGAGTTATCCACACGTTATTCACAGGCAGATTGGCTCAACGCCAGTTGTTCAAGTGAGTTATCCACACTATCCACAGCCCTTATTACTATTATGACTTAAATAATACTATTATTATTAAACTATATGACTCATTTCACTTAGGAGGAATTATCCACATGCACTTAACGATTCAGCGCGATGTATTCATGCAAGCCGTACAAGATGTATCAAAAGCTGTTGCTTCTAGAACGACGATTCCGATTTTGACAGGATTAAAACTTGAAGCTCATGCGGATGGATTGACGCTCACAGGAAGTGATACGGAAATTTCGATCGAACGATTGATCCCGGTCGAAGAGGGTGGAATCGAACTCATCCAAATCCAACGTGCCGGTAGCGTCGTCTTGAACGCCCGTTTCCTTGGTGAAATCGTCAAAAAGCTCCCGACGAACGAAGTCACACTCGAAGTCTCACCAAACTTCATGACGCGTATCGAATCAGGTCAAGCGGAGTTCCATCTGAACGGACTCGACCCAGACGAGTATCCACGTCTCCCTGAACTAGCGAGCGACCGTCGGTTCTATCTCCCGGCCGATTTGTTGAAGACGATCATTCGCCAAACAAGCTTTGCCGTCTCGTCGCAAGAGACACGGCCAGTCCTGACAGGTGTGAATTTCTCAGCTGAAAAAGGATTTTTGACATGCGTCGCGACGGATAGCCATCGGTTGGCACTGCGCCGGGCCCGTTTTGAAACAGATGACGATTTGACGTTCCAAAACGTCGTCGTACCTGGTCGTTCGCTCAATGAGCTCGCGAAATTACTCGACCGTGAAGAGTTGCCGATTGAAATCGTCTTGACGGACCAACAGATTCTATTCCGTCTGAAAAACATTTCGTTCTTTTCACGTCTTCTTGATGGAGCGTACCCAGATACGTCTCGCTTGATCCCAGAAGAATATCGGACTGCAGTTCGTTTGAATGCGAAAGATTTCTTACAGGCGATTGATCGTGCATCGCTGTTGGCACGTTCGGATCGCAACAATGTCATCAAGTTCGTGGCTGAAGAAGCGAACACGGTCGAAGTCTCTTCGCACTCGCCTGAAGTCGGGAAAGTGTCCGAGCGGGTCAGCATCTTATCGCTCGAAGGTGAAGAACTCAAAATTTCGTTCAACTCGAAATTTGTCATGGATGCACTTCGTGCGCTCGATGCGACGGAAATCGAGGTTCAATTCACAGGTTCGATGCGCCCGTTCATTTTGCGTCCGGTTGAACAAGATAGTGTCCTTCAGTTGATTTTGCCAGTCCGCACATCTTAATCAAGATGGAGCGAATCGGGGATGATGAGGTGTTTCACCTTATCATCCCTATTTTTGCCTTATTCGACGTTTTTCGATAAACTAATATGTATGGCGATTTTTTGTGAAAAGTATGAAGGAAAGGAAGTGACGACATGGAAAAAGTGTCGATTACGACCGAGTATGTAACACTCGGACAATTTTTAAAATTAGCTGATATTATTTCAAGCGGAGGCCAAGCGAAGTTCTTTTTGGAAGACGTTGAGATCAAAGTGAACGGCGAGGTCGATCAACGCCGCGGCCGTAAACTCCGCGACGGAGACAAGATTGAAGTCGAGGGCTACGGGGACTTCCAAATCGAGGGGAACTAACGTGCACTTATTGTCGATTCGACTGCAAAACTACCGCAACTACGAAGCCCTTGAGCTAAATTTTTCAGAACAGACGAATGTTCTCATCGGTGAGAACGCCCAAGGCAAAACAAATCTGCTTGAATCGATTTACGTACTTGCGCTCGCAAAGTCGCATCGGACGACGCAAGACCGTGAACTGATCGGGTGGGAAGCGGAAACGGCCGTCGTCGAGGGTCGGATCCATAAACGTACCGGTGAAACGGTACAGTCGCTGAGCTTTTCTCCGAAAGGGAAAAAAGCGAAACTGAACCACCTCGAGCAACGACGGCTCAGTGACTACGTCGGAGCGTTCAACGTCGTCTTGTTCGCGCCAGAAGATCTTGCGATCGTCAAAGGCAGCCCTCAAGGACGAAGACGTTTTTTAGATATGGAAATCGGACAAGTCAGTCCGATTTACTTACATGACTTGACTCAGTATTTGAAAACACTGAAGCAACGGAATGCATTTTTAAAACAACTGTCGATCAAAGGTGGGGACGAGACATTGCTCGAAGTGCTCACCGACCAACTGATTGAGCTTGCCGTAAAAATCGTCTCCAGGCGCCACCATTTTATCGATCAACTTGAGAAATGGGCCGGACCGATCCATGCAGGAATCACTCGGAACTTAGAAACGTTGACGATTCAATACGTCTCGGACACGTTTCAAAAAGAACGTCACACGAAAGAACAGATGTTTGAAACGTATCGGCAAAAGTTTGATAAAATAAGAGAGAACGAACGAAGAAGAGGTGTGACCTTGTTCGGTCCCCATCGCGACGACTTCGAACTGTACGTCAATGATCGGAACGTCCAAACGTTCGGTTCACAGGGCCAGCAACGCACGGCGGCCTTGTCGTTAAAACTAGCGGAGATTGAACTGATCCACGAAGAGGTCGGGGAGTATCCGCTGCTGTTGTTAGACGACGTCTTATCTGAATTAGATGATCATCGCCAAACCCATCTGCTTGATACGATGGGGCAGAAAGTCCAAACGATTATTACGACGACCAATATCGATGGAATTGCTCACGAAACGATTCAACAAGCCAAGTTGTTTCACGTGAAACAAGGTAAAGTTGAGACGGAATCTGTCTAACGTACGACCAATCCTTATGAACACCAATTCATGTATAGTAGGTGAATGAAACCGATGAGTAACGAAAACGAAAAACAAATGCAAGATTACGGTGCCGATCAGATTCAAGTGCTTGAAGGGTTAGAAGCCGTTCGTAAACGCCCAGGGATGTATATCGGTTCGACGAGTTCACGCGGGCTCCACCACTTAGTGTGGGAAGTCGTCGACAACTCGATTGATGAAGCGCTCGCCGGTCATTGTGAAACGATTACCGTGACGGTCGAACCAGGCAACTCTGTCGTGGTCGAAGATGACGGCCGGGGGATTCCGGTCGACATTCAGAAAAAGACAGGACGTCCTGCCGTCGAAGTCATCTTCACCGTTCTCCACGCCGGAGGTAAATTTGGCGGCGGTGGATATAAAGTGTCGGGCGGTTTGCACGGAGTCGGGGCGTCCGTCGTTAACGCCTTGTCGAAGAAGCTCGAAGTGTTCGTACGCCGAAACGGTAACGTTTACTATCAATCGTTCAAACGTGGTGCACCTCAAGGTGAGCTCGAGATTGTCGGCACGACTGACACGACCGGTACGACGGTTCGTTTCTTCCCAGATGGAGATATCTTCGAAGAAACACTCGAATATGATTTTGATCTTCTCGCAACGCGCTTGCGTGAACTTGCTTTCTTGAACAAAGGACTCCGCATCGTCGCGAAAGATGAGCGTGGCGACGAAACGATTGAGCGCAATTATTATTACGAAGGCGGGATCAAGTCTTACGTCGAGCATTTGAACCGTTCGAAGTCCTCGATCCACGAGGAGCCTGTTTATGTACACGGTACGAAAGACGGGATCGAAGTAGAGATCGCGCTACAGTACAACGAAGGGTTCTCGAGCAATATTTACTCGTTCACAAACAACATTCCGACACACGAAGGCGGAACGCACGAGACCGGGTTCAAAACGGCACTGACACGGGCGATCAACGATTACGCCAAACGCTTTGGATTGATGAAAGAGGCTGATGGCAGTCTTTCTGGCGACGACGTGCGTGAAGGGATGACCGCGATCGTCTCGGTCAAACACCCGTCACCGCAGTTCGAGGGACAGACGAAGACGAAGCTCGGTAACGCTGACGCCCGTACGGTGACAGATTCACTCTTTAGCGAGACGTTCGAACAGTTCTTGCTTGAGAACCCGTCGGTTGGCCGACTCATCGTTGATAAAGGGCTCATGGCAGCCCGTGCCCGCCTCGCGGCCAAACGCGCCCGTGAAATGACACGTCGTAAAGGCATCCTTGAAGTCAGCTCGTTGCCAGGTAAGCTGGCCGACTGTTCATCGAAGGACGCATCGAAATCTGAACTGTACATCGTCGAGGGTGACTCGGCCGGTGGATCAGCCAAGTCAGGACGCGACCGTCATTTCCAAGCGATTTTGCCAATCCGAGGTAAGATCATCAACGTCGAGAAAGCAAGACTCGATAAAATCTTAGCCAACCAAGAAGTCCGGACAATCATCACGGCACTTGGGACCGGGATCGCCGACGAATTCGATCTCGGCAAGGCGCGTTACCATAAGTTGATCATCATGACCGATGCCGACGTCGATGGTGCCCATATCCGGACACTGTTGCTGACGTTCTTCTATCGTTACATGCGGCCACTTATTGAGAGCGGCTACGTCTACATCGCCCAGCCGCCACTCTACGGTGTAAAACATGGTAAAGAGATTGTTTACGTCCAAAACGACCGCGAACTCCAAGAAGCAATCAAACGGCTTCCTGAGAACGCGCGCTATAGTGTACAGCGCTACAAGGGTCTCGGTGAGATGGACCCGGAACAACTTTGGAGCACGACGATGAATCCAGAGTCTCGCTCGATGCTTCGTGTCGACCTTCAAGACGCCATCGAGGCAGATGAGGTCTTTGAGACGCTCATGGGCGACAATGTCGAGCCGCGCCGTGACTTTATCCAGTCACACGCACACTACGTGAAAAACCTCGATATTTAAAAAGAAGGGTAGGCAATAACGAATGGCAGAACAAGAAAATATCAAGGATATAAATATTAGCCAAGAGATGCGGACGTCGTTCATGGACTATGCGATGAGCGTCATCGTGTCGCGTGCCCTCCCGGACGTGCGAGATGGTCTCAAGCCGGTTCACCGCCGTATCCTTTATGCGATGAACGAGCTCGGGATTCGTGCCGACAAGCCCCATAAGAAGTCTGCCCGTGTCGTCGGTGACGTCATCGGTAAGTATCACCCACACGGTGATTCGGCCGTTTACGAGACGATGGTGCGGATGGCCCAAGATTTCAGTTATCGCTATGAACTCGTCGATGGCCACGGAAACTTCGGGTCCGTCGATGGAGACTCGGCAGCGGCAATGCGTTACACGGAAGCCCGAATGTCGAAAATCGCGATGGAACTCGTGCGCGATATCGGTAAAAACACGATCGACTATCAAGCAAACTTTGATGGTGAAGAGAAAGAACCAGTCGTTATGCCGGCCCGTTTCCCGAACTTCCTCGTCAATGGTACGAGCGGGATTGCGGTCGGGATGGCGACGAACGTACCACCACATAACTTGAACGAAGTAATCGATGGCGTGCTTGCGCTCACGCACAATCCGGACATCACGATTTCAGAGCTCATGCAGTACATTCCGGGTCCGGACTTTCCGACGTCTGGTGAGATTTTAGGACGCAGCGGTATTCGCCGGGCGTATGAGACAGGTCGCGGATCGATCACGATGCGCGCGAAAGCCGAGATCCAAGTGTTGAAGAACGGCCGTGAACGCATCCTCATCCATGAAATTCCGTATCAAGTGAACAAAGCCCGTCTCGTTGAAAAGATTGCTGACCTAGTTCGCGACAAGAAAATCGAGGGCATCACAGACCTTCGTGACGAGTCGGACCGAAACGGGATGCGCGTCGTCATCGAGGTACGCCGCGATGCGAACGCAAGCGTCATTTTGAACAACTTGTATAAACAGACGCCGATGCAAACGACGTTCGGGGTGAACATGCTCGCGCTCGTCGGAGGACGTCCGAAAACGCTCAACTTGAAACAAGCGATCTATTATTACATCGAACACCAAAAAGAAGTCGTTCGGCGCCGGACGCAGTTCGACCTCGATAAGGCAGAAGCGCGTGCGCATATTCTCGAAGGTCTCCGTGTCGCGCTCGACCACCTCGATGAAGTCATCGCCATCATCCGCAGCACGCGGACCGGTGACGAGGCCCGTGAGAAATTGATTGCTCGCTTCGGACTATCAACAGAGCAGACACAAGCCATTCTCGATATGCGTCTCCAACGGTTGACCGGTCTTGAACGCGAGAAAATCGAAGGCGAGTATCGTGAGATCCGTACGTTGATCGAAGAATTGCGTGCGATTTTAGGGGATGAGGAACTCCTTCTCGAAATCATTCGCAATGAGTTGACTGAAATCAAAGAGCGTTACGGCGATGCACGTCGTACGGTGATCCGTACCGACATCATCGAGCTTGAGGATGAGGATTTGATCCCGGTTCGGGACATGATGATCGCACTGACGAGCGAAGGCTACATCAAATCGATTCCGAGTGACTCGTATCGCACACAACGTCGCGGCGGTCGAGGGAAACAAGGAATGGGTACGAATGACGAAGACTTCGTATTGCGCCTCTTATCTGCTTCAACGCACGATACGATCTTGTTCTTCACGAACTTCGGTCGCGTGTTCCGCTTGAAAGGATATGAGATTCCTGAGATGAGCCGAACCGCGAAAGGGATGCCGATTATCAACTTGCTCCAAGTCGATAAGGGCGAGAAGGTCGAAACGATGATCCCGGTCGACTTCAATAGCTATTTGGCGGACAAAGCCATCGTTGAGGACACTGGTGAAGGTTCAGAAGAAGAAGAAGAAGTGGCTGATGAGCAATTGTCACTCGTGTTTATCACGAAGCACGGACTTGTCAAACGGTCACCGCTTTCTGCCTATGCTCGCATCAACAAAAACGGGTTGCGTGCTATCAGCTTAAATGATAGCGATGAGCTCGTTACCGTACGTCTCGCGAAGAGCGACGACGAGATGTTGATCGTGACACACGCAGGGATGTCGATTCGCTTCCCGCTCGAAGGTGAGGTCCGTTCGATGGGCCGTACCGCTCGCGGTGTACGTGCGATTCGACTGAAGAAAGATGATGATCGAGTCGTTTCGATGGAAATCGTACGCCCGACGCAAGACGTGCTCATCATTACGGAAAAAGGATACGGCAAACGCACGGCGATGGAACAATTCCGTACACAAGGTCGAGGCGGTTCTGGAATTATCGGAATCAAGACAGACCGCGGAACTGTCGTCGGGATGCGCGTAGTCGACGAAGATGATGACATCATGCTCATGACCGAGCTCGGTGTCGCGATTCGAATCGATGCCCAAACAATTTCGCAAATGGGGCGTAGCACGCGCGGTGTCAAAGTCATGAATATCGAAGATGGCGATCGCTTGGCGACAATTGCTAAACTGAAAAAAGATGAATTAGAAGATGAATTAGAAGAGGAATCGACAGTTGATGTGGAGAATGGGTTTGTTGATGAAGCACCCGAAGTTGGCCCATCGTCTGAAGAGACTGAGTAAGACGAAAAGGTTGAACGGTGCTTCCGTTCGACCTTTTTTCATACAATCAGGAGGGATGAGCATGCGACTTGCCATTTCAAACGTTCACGTTGGGATGACGCTTTTGACGTCAGTTTCTTCGTTAGAGGCAGGAACGAAACTGACAAACGAACATTTACGCTTGCTCCGTTTTTTAAAGGTGGGAGCGATTGATGTTGCTCCGGTCGAATGTCGCCCCCTTACTCGCGACGAGGAAATCGATTTATGTGCAAAAGTGCTCCAATATGAACGGCATTATAATCAATGGGAAGAACGAATTGCCCCTAACCCTTACGAAGCGCTTGAATTCGTCCATCAACTGTTTAAACGTGAATATCCGCTATCGGCCATCGTCACCTTCTTCACGAATCAACCACTTCGAAAAAATCATGTGATTCATCATGCGATTTATCGAGCCTTAGTAGCCAAGACGCTATCGAAATACCGAGGAGACGAACACCGCATTCAATTCGATTATGGCGTGGCTTCTTATTTCGCAGATGCGAGCTACGCTAAAATACGAAAATGGTCCCACATGCGCTATTTCACAAAAATGGAACGAGAGTTGTTGTATCAGCACCCGCTCGTCTCGTTTGCGATGTTACCGCAAGATCAGACACTTAGAGCCAGGGTCGGTAAATTGATTGCCGAACATCATGAACGCTTAGACGGGTCAGGTTTTCCGAATCGGCTAGAAGAACGAGCCCTCCATCCTGCATCACCGTTGTTTATCGTCGCTGATCGGTTCTGCCAATTGACAGCCCCACGTACGTTCAGGTCAGCGTTGACAGCAGAAGATGCTTATTTTTATATGTGGCAAAATGAGGCATACGATGGGGAAGCGTTGACGCTTTTAGCTACACTGCTCGGTTTTTACGATGTAGGACGGACTGTCCTACTGAGCAGCGGTGTGCGCGGAACGATTCAAGGTTACACGCCGAGCGTGGAACAACCGGTCGTGATCGCTGAACCAACGCAAGAAACGTACGATTTGTCTCAACTTGATGAGGTTCGAATCGTCGCTTTTCAATAACCGTCTAGCGTGTTCCTTCTATATAGTGCCGTTGAAAGAATACGCTAGATATTATTCTTTTAAAATATTTTATTTTTATAGTTGACGAATATAATTACAGATGATACTATTAATGAGTCGTTAAGAGCGACAGACGAACTTTGAAAACTGAACGATGAGGCAAAAAAAGTTTTACAAGTTTTGATTGAAGCGCAAGCTTCGTCATTTTCAAGAGCTATATCAAATTCTTTGGAGAGTTTGATCCTGGCTCAGGACGAACGCTGGCGGCGTGCCTAATACATGCAAGTCGAGCGCAGGAAATCGACGGAACCCTTCGGGGGGAAGTCGACGG